>NZ_JBHHMJ010000601.1:0-53760 GCF_042136455.1 Stenotrophomonas sp. 3diitr2024 | reverse complement strand
GGATTGCCGCCACCGCCGGTGCGGTTCAGGTCCGAGCCGTACGAGGAGGCACCCAGCGCCGAGTAGTCTGGCAGGGTCTGGGTCTGCGAGGCGGCGACACGCAGCACCAGCGAGTCGTCCAGGTCGAACTTGATGTTGGCGTCGGTCAGCTTCTGGATGTCGTCTTCGCCGCGCTTCTTCTCGTCTTCGCTGATCGCTTTGTCCTTGACCAGCTTGGCGATTTCCTTGTTCGCGTCCTGACGGATGTTGCGGATCGCGAAATGCATCCACGCCAGTGCAGCCGCCACCAGCACGAACAGCAGCATGAAGCAGCTGCTCCAGATGCCCACCGCATCGTTCAACGCGCCAAACACGATCGGCAGGACGAAGCCACCCAGGCCGCCGATCATGCCGACCACGCCGCCCACCGCGCCCACATGCCTGGGGTAATACACCGGAATGTGCTTGTAGACCGCGGCCTTGCCCAGCGACATGAAGAAGCCCAGCACGAACACCAGCACGGTGAACATCACCACGCCGATGGCCAGATGGAAATGGAGCGGCCCGTGGATACCCTTCACCACATACTCGGTATCCGGGTAGGCCAGCAGGAAGGTGCAGATGGCCGACACGCCGAAGGTCCAGTACATCACCCGGCGCGCGCCCATCCGGTCCGACATCCAGCCACCGACCACGCGGAACAGGCTGGCCGGGATCGAATAGCACGCCGCCAGCATGCCGGCGTGGCCCACGTCCATGCCATAGGCGCCAACCAGGTAGTGCGGCAGCCACAACGCCAGCGCCACGAAGCCGCCGAAGACGAAGAAGTAGTACAGCGAGAACCGCCATACCTGCAGGTTCTTCAGTGGTGCCATCTGCTCGGCGAACGGCACCGGCTTCACGCCTTCGCGGCGGCGCTGTTCCAGAGACGGGTCTTCCTTGCTGAAGAGGAAGAACAGCACCGCAGTGACCGCCAGCGCGACGGCCCAGACCTTGGCAACCATGGTCCAGCCGGCCGCCACCATCACCAGCGGCGCCAGCAGCTTGGTCACCGCCGAACCGATGTTGCCGGCACCGAAGATGCCCAGCGCAGTGCCCTGCTTGCTGGCCGGGAACCACTTCGAGACGTAGGCCACGCCCACCGAGAAGTTGCCGCCGGCGATACCCACGCACAGCGCGGCAACCAGGAACTGGCTGTAGGTCTGTGCGTAGGTCAGCATCCAAGTAGCGACTGCACCACACAGCATCACCAGCACCATCACCTTGCGGCCACCGAACTGGTCGGACCAGATACCGAGGAAGACGCGGCTGACCGAGCCGGTCAGCACCGGCGTGGCGATCAACAGGCCGAACTGGGTGTCATTCAAGCCGAGCTGTTGACTGATCTGGATACCAATGATCGAGAAGATCATCCACACCGCAAAGCACACGGTGAAGGCGAACGTGCTCAGCCACAGCGCACGTTGCTGCTGCCCGGCACTGGCGGGGGCAAGGGCCTGGTTCATGAATTTTCCTCGTTCAAAGGGGTTCAGCCGATATCCGCTTCGGCTTCGATCTCATCCAGCCCGCGCACTGGGTAGCGTTCCTGCAACTGCAGCAGGTAGGCCTGCACCTCGCGCTGCCGCACCTGCAACTCCAGGTAGTCACGCAGCTGCGGCAGCACGGCCTCGAACGGCTGCGGCTGGCCTTCCTCGCGGGCATCGACGCAGACCACGTGGTAGCCCCAGCGCGATTCCACCGGGAAACCGGCCAGGCCTTCGCGCAGGCGGAACACCTGTCGGTCGAACTCCGGCGTGGTCTGCCCACGTTGCAGCCAGCCCAGGTCACCGCCTTCGCTGCTGGACGGGCAGCGTGAATGACGCAGGGCGAAATCGGCGAACAGGTGCGGCGACTCCTTCAGCAGCCCAACCAGCCGCTCGCCCTCGGTGCGTGCAGCGAAGCGCCCGGCCACGTCGTCGGCCGGTGCGGCCAGCAGGATATGGCGCAGGCGCACACGGTCGGGGGAGCGGAAGCGCTCCGGGTTCTGCTCGAAGTAGCGCCGGCAGTCTTCATCGGTCGGCACGCGGTCTTCGATCGCGTCTTCCAGCAGCTGCTGGATCAGCACTTCCTCGTCACTTACCCGGTTACCCTCCGGCGCCTGCAGGCCCAGCCGCTGCGCTTCCAGGCGCAGCAGTTCGCGCACCACCAGTGCACGTGCCGCTTCGGCACGTGACTGTTGCGGGCGCATCGCCCGGTGGTGCTGCATCTCGCGGGCGATGTCGGCCTCGCTTATCGCGGTCTCGTCCACGAACAGCCGGCACGGTGCCGGCTGCCCGAGCGAACGCGGCCCCTGCGCCGCCGCGTCATGGTGGTGCGAATGCGCCTCGGCGGGAACCGGTGCCGCGGAGTCGATCACGGTAATCGGCAGGAATTTCGGCAGGCTGCGCATGGTTTACTCCCGCGGCCCATAGCGCAGCGTGGCCTGACGGCGGCGCACCACCTGGTAGGGCCGCCACAGGTAACTGATCGGAATGCTCCATACGTGCACCAGGCGGGTGAACGGCGCGATCAGGAACAGGGTCAGGCCCAGGAAGATATGCATCCTGTAGACCCAGCTGACGCCCTCGATGTAATCAGCGGCACCGGCACGGAAGGTCACGATGTGCTGCGCCCACTCGGCCAGCTGCACCATCACCCCGCCGTCCAGGTGACCGGACGAGACGCGGATGCTGTACAGGCCCAGGCACAGCTGCGCGAACAGCAGCACCAGCACCAGGGTGTCACCGAAGCTGCCGGTAGCCCGAACACGCGCATTGAACAGGCGGCGTACCAGCAGGATGCTGATGCCGATGAAGCACAGTGCGCCGAACACACCACCGACCACCATCGCCAGCATCTGCTTCTGCGAGGAGGTGATGAAGTGCTCGTACACCGCGTGCGGCGTCAGCAGCCCGACCAGGTGGCCGCCGAGGATGGCCAGGATGCCGATGTGGAAGCAGTTGCTGCCGAGCCGCATGCCCTTGTCCGACAGCATCTGACTGGAGCCGGTGCGCCAGGTGTACATGGCCTTGTCATAGCGGGCCCAGCTGCCGATCAGCAGCACTGCCACGGCGATGTACGGGTAGTACTGGAAGGCGAATTGATGCAGGGAGTAACTCATGGCTGGACCTCACGATGCGAAGGACGGGCCGGCGAACGCACGGGCGGCTTGCAGTCTTCGGCAGGGGCTTCGGCGCCGAAGCGCACCGCCTCCTCCTCCCACAAGCGGTCCATGGCCTCGGCGGTATCGTCGCGGACTTCCTCGCTGGCACGCTGGCGCAGCGCCTGCAGATCGGCCTTGCCGTCACCGGCTTCGACCAGGATCTCGAACAGCACCCGGTGCGGCAGCTCACGCTCGGCGGCACGCGCGGCCAGCATCCCGGCGATATGGCCGATGTGGTGCAGCCACTCGCGGGCCTCGCTACCGGGGCGGTGGGCCAGGAACTCCAGCAGCAACGGCAGGTAATCCGGCAGCTCGCGGGCATCCAGTTCGAAGCCGTTGCGGCGGTAGGTTTCGACCAGATCGACCATGGCCTGGCCGCGGTCGCGCGACTCGCCATGGATGTGTTCGAAAAGCAACAGGCTCATCGAACGGCCGCGGTCGAAACTGGCCAGCCACGCCGCCTGTGCATCCAGCGCATCGGTGGCCAGCAGCTGCTGCACGAAGCTGCGCAGCTGCTGGCGGCGGGCGGGGTTCAGCGCCGGGTCGTCACAGGCGGCGAGCAGCTCCTCGCCGTGCTCCCACAGTTCCTCGCGGGGGTAGTCCAGCAACACCCCGACCAGCTTGAGCACCCTCATCACACCACCTCCTTGCGGCGCTGGTTCGGGCCCTTGTCCACCACGAAGGTGGTGGTCTTGCGCTGCCCGAACAGGTCCGCCGGGCTGTCACCATTGCAGCCGTTTCCGAAGGTGAAGCCGCAGCCGCCGCGCTCACCGAAGGCGTCGTTGGCGTACTCGCGGTGGCCGGTCGGAATCACGAAACGGTCCTCGTAGTTGGCAATGGCCAGATAGCGGTACATCTCTTCCACCTGGGCGATGCTCAGCCCGGTCTGTTCCAGCACGGCGGTGTCTTCCACGCCGTCCACGTTCTTGGCCCGGCGCCAGGCACGCATCGCCATCAGCCGCTCCAGCGCGCGTACCACCGGCGCCTCGTCACCGGCCGTCAGCAGGTTGGCCAAATAGCGCATCGGGATGCGCAGCGACGCCACGTCCGGCAGCTCGCCGCTCATGCCCACGCGGCCACGCTCGGCGGCGGACTGGATCGGCGACAGCGGCGGCACATACCAAACCATCGGCAGCGTGCGGTATTCCGGGTGCAGCGGCAGCGCCAGCTTCCAGTCGATCGCCAGCTTGTACACCGGCGACTGCTTGGCCGCATCCAGCCAGCTGTCCGGGATGCCTTCCTTGCGCGCGGCGGCGATCACTGCCGGATCGTTCGGGTCCAGGAAGATGTCCAGGTGGGCCTGGTACAGGTCCTTCTCGGCGGCTACCGAAGCGGCCTCGGCGATGCGGTCGGCGTCGTACAGCATCACGCCCAGGTAGCGGATGCGGCCCACGCAGGTTTCCGAGCACACGGTTGGCTCACCCATCTCGATGCGCGGGTAGCAGAAGATGCACTTCTCCGACTTGCCGCTCTTCCAGTTGTAGTAGATCTTCTTGTACGGGCACGCCGACACGCACATGCGCCAGCCGCGGCACTTGTCCTGGTCGATCAGCACGATGCCGTCTTCCTCGCGCTTGTAGATCGCGCCCGAGGGGCACGCCGAGACGCACGCCGGGTTCAGGCAGTGCTCGCACAGGCGCGGCAGGTACATCATGAAGGTCTTTTCGAAGGCGCCGTAGATCTCCTTCTGCACCTGGTCGAAGTTGTAGTCGCGTGAGCGCTTGCTGAACTCCGAACCGAGGATCTCCTCCCAGTTCGGGCCCCACTCGATCTTCTGCATGCGCTCGCCACTGATCAGCGAACGCGGGCGTGCGGTGGGCTGGTGCTGGCTGTCCTTGGCGGTGTGCAGGTTCTGGTAGTCGAAATCGAACGGCTCGTAGTAGTCGTCGATCTGCGGCAGGTCCGGGTTGGCGAAGATCTTGGCCAGCATGCGCCAGCGGCCGCCCGCGCGTGGCACCAGCTTGCCGCCGCGGGTGCGCACCCAGCCGCCGTTCCACTTGTCCTGGTTCTCCCATTCCTTCGGGTAGCCGATGCCCGGCTTGGTTTCCACGTTGTTGAACCAGGCGTACTCGACGCCCTCGCGCGAGGTCCAGACGTTCTTGCAGGTGATCGAGCAGGTATGGCAGCCGATGCACTTGTCCAGGTTCAGCACCATCGCGATCTGTGCACGGACCTTCATCACACCACCTCCTTTACAGCTGCAGGTACTGCCTCATCGTCCAGCCAATCGATCTTGTCCATCTTTCGCACGATCACGAACTCGTCGCGGTTGGTTCCGCAGGTGCCGTAGTAGTTGAAGCCATAGGCCAGCTGCGCGTAGCCGCCGATCATGTGGGTCGGCTTGAGCACGATGCGGGTCACCGAGTTGTGGATGCCGCCGCGGGTGCCGGAAATCTCCGAGCCCGGCACGTTGATGATGCGTTCCTGCGCGTGGTACATCATCGCCATGCCCGGCATCACGCGCTGGCTGACCACCGCACGCGCGGCGATCGCACCGTTGACGTTGAACAGCTCGATCCAGTCGTTGTCGACGATGCCGGCACTGCGCGCGTCGTCCTCACTGATCCACACGATCGGACCACCGCGCGACAGCGTCTGCATGATCAGGTTGTCGCTGTAGGTGCTGTGGATGCCCCACTTCTGGTGCGGGGTGATCCAGTTCAGCACGATCTCCTTGTTGCCGTTCGGGCGCTGGTTCAGCAGCGGCTCCACCGTGCGCGTGTTGACGGGCGGGCGATAGCTCATGAAGGCCTCGCCGAAGTCGATCATCCATTCGTGGTCCTGGTAGAACTGCTGGCGACCGGTCACCGTGCGCCACGGAATCAGCTCGTGCACGTTGGTATAGCCGGCGTTGTAGCTGACGTTGTCGTCTTCCAGTCCCGACCAGATCGGCGAAGAGATGATCTTGCGCGGCTGCGCCTGGATGTCACGGAAGCGGATCGCCTCGTGCTCCTTGCCCACCGCCAGATGCGTATGCTCGCGACCGGTGAAGGTACCCAGCGATTCCCAGGCCTTCACCGCCACGTGGCCGTTGGTTTCCGGCGCCAGGTGCAGGATTACTTCGGCCGCGTCGATCGCGGTCGAGATGGCCGGTCGCCCCTGGCTTATGCCTTCTTCGTGCACGGTGTGATTCAACTTGCCGAGGAACTCGACCTCGTGCTTCGTGTCCCAGCTCATGCCCTTGCCGCCGTTGCCCTGCTTGTCCAGCAGTGGGCCGAGCGAGGTGAACTTGCGGTACAGGTTCGGGTAGTCACGCTCCACCACCGTCATCGACGGCATGGTCTGGCCCGGAATGGCCTCGCACTCGCCCTTCTTCCAGTCGGCCACGCCGAACGGCATGCCCAGCTCGTTGGGGGTGTCGTGCAGGGTCGGCACCAGCACCAGGTCCTTCTCCACGCCCAGCACGCCCGGCGCCATCTCGCTCACGGTGCGGGCCACCTCCTTGAAGATGTCCCAGTCGCTGCGCGATTCCCAGGCCGGGTCCACCGCCTTGGACAGCGGGTGGATGAACGGGTGCATGTCCGAGGTGTTGAGGTCGTCCTTCTCGTACCAGGTTGCCGTCGGCAGCACGATGTCCGAATACAGCGCGGTGGTGCACATGCGGAAGTCGAGCGTGACCAGCAGGTCCAGCTTGCCTTCCGGCGCCTCGTCGCGCCACTTCACCTCCTGCGGCTTCACTGCGCCCATTTCGCCCAGGTCCTTGCCCTGAAGCCCGTGGCGCGTACCCAGCAGGTGCCGCAGCATGTACTCATGGCCCTTGCCCGAGGAACCGAGCAGGTTCGAGCGCCAGATGAACATCATGCGCGGGTGGTTCTGGCTGGCGTCCGGGTCGGCGAAGGCGAAGTCCAGCGAGCCATCCTTGAACTTGCCCAGCGCGTAGTCCGCCGGGGCCACGCCGGCCGCTTCGGCCTCGCGTACCAGCTGCAGCGGGTTGCGGTCCAGCTGCGGGGTGCTCGGCAGCCAGCCCATGCGCACCGCGCGCAGGTTCAGGTCAGCCAGGCTGCCGCTGTACTTGCGGGCATCGGCCAGCGGCGACAGCAGCTCGTCCACCTGCAGCTTCTCGTAGCGCCACTGCCCGGTGTTGAAGTAGAAGAACGAAGTACCGTTCATGTGGCGCGGCGGCTTGCTCCAGTCCAGGCCGAACGCGAGCGGCTGCCAGCCGGTCTGCGGGCGCAGCTTTTCCTGGCCCACGTAATGCGCCCAGCCGCCACCGGTCTGGCCCACGCAACCGCACATGATCAGCATGTTGATCAGACCGCGGTAGTTCATGTCGTTGTGGAACCAGTGGTTCATGCCCGCGCCGACGATGATCATCGATCGGCCGTGGGTCTTGTCGGCGGTACGCGCGAACTCGCGGGCGATCTGGATTACCTCGGCGCGCGACACGCCGGTGATGCGCTCCTGCCACGCCGGCGTGCCCGGCACCCTGTCATCGAAGCTCGATGCCACGTTGCCGCCGCCAAAGCCACGGTCCACGCCGTACTGGGCCAGCAGCAGGTCGTAGACCGTGGCTACCAGCGTCTCGCCGCCATCGGCCGTGGCCAGCCGGCGCACCGGAATGTTGCGGTCCAGTACGTCTTCGGCCGGCGCGGCGGTCCAGCCGTCGCTTTCAATGCCACCGAAGTACGGGAAGCTCACCGCCTCGATGCCGTCGTTGGCGTCGGACAAGCTCAGGCGCAGGCGCGTGTCGGCGCCATTGCTGGCCTTCTCTTCGATGTTCCAGCGGCCCTTTTCACCCCAGCGGAAACCGATCGAGCCATTGGGCACCACGATCTGGCCGCTGTTCTCGTCGTAGGCCAGGGTCTTCCAGTCCGGGTTGTTGGCTTCACCCAGCCCGCCCAGCTCACTGGCGCGCAGGAAGCGGCCCGCCACCAGGCGGCCATCGTCGCGGCGCTCCAGGCGCACCAGCATCGGCATGTCCGAGTACTGGCGGCAGTAGTCCTGGAAATACTGCGAGGGCGAGTCGACATGGAACTCGCGCAGGATCACATGGCCGAACGCAAAGGCCAGCGCCGCGTCGGTGCCCTGCTTGGGGTGCAGCCAGTGGTCGGTCAACTTGGCCAGCTCGGAATAGTCCGGGCAGATCGCCACCGTCTTGGTGCCGTTGTAGCGCGCCTCGGTGAAGAAGTGCGCATCGGGCGTACGCGTCTGCGGCACGTTCGAGCCCCAGGCGATGATGTAGCGGCTGTTGTACCAGTCAGCCGATTCGGGCACGTCGGTCTGCTCGCCCCAGATCTGCGGCGAGGCCGGCGGCAGATCGCAGTACCAGTCGTAGAACGACAGGCAGGCGCCACCCAGCAGCGACAGGTAACGCGCACCGGCGGCGTAGGACACCATCGACATCGCCGGAATCGGCGAGAACCCGACCACGCGGTCCGGGCCGTACTGCTTCACCGTGTACAGGTTGGAGGCGGCGATGATCTCGTTGGCCTCTTCCCACTGCAGGCGCACGAAGCCGCCCATGCCGCGGCGGGTCTTGTACGAACGCGCCTTCTCCTTGTCCTCCACGATGCTGGCCCAGGCATCGACCGGGGCCTTGCTCTTGCGCGCTTCGCGCCACAGGCGCAGCAGCGTGCCACGGATCAGCGGGTACTTCAGCCGGTTGGCGCTGTACAGGTACCAGGAGTAGCTGGCGCCACGCGGGCAGCCACGCGGTTCATGGTTGGGCAGGTCCGGACGCGTGCGCGGGTAATCGGTCTGCTGGGTTTCCCAGGTGACCAGGCCGTTCTTGACGTAGATCTTCCAGCTGCAGGAGCCGGTGCAGTTCACCCCATGGGTGGACCGCACGATCTTGTCGTACTGCCAGCGGGCGCGGTAACTGTTTTCCCAGTCGCGGCCCTCGCTCTTGGCAAATCCATGGCCATCGGCAAAGGTCTGGGGGTCACGCTTGAAGAACTGCAAGCGATCGAGGAAATAACTCATCGGGGATCTCCCTTTGCGGACATCGGCATCGTGGCTGTGTGTGTCATCTGGCTGCGGTGCGTTTTCATGTCGTCAGCAGGGTGTTTCGGCACCGCGCCGGTAGTACCACCACCAGGTCACGGCCAGGCAGGTGACATAGAAAACAACGAATCCGTACAGCGCCATGTCGGGGCTGCCGGTCAACGTAATGGACGAGCCGTAGCTCTTGGGAATGAAGAAACCGCCGTAGGCGCCAATCGCACCGGAAAAGCCGACCACCGCAGCCGACTCGATGCTGGCCTGGTGCGCGGCGGTAGCCTTGCCCTCGGCGTTGTCGTTGGCCGACCAGCGCTCATGCAGCGTGCGGAAGATCACCGGGATCATGCGGAAGGTCGTGCCGTTGCCGATGCCACTGAGCACGAACAGCGCCATGAAGCTGAGCAGGAAGCCATGGAAGTTGCCGCCCTGGCCATCGCTGGGCAGGAAGTGCAACACACCGAACACCGCCGCGATCATCAGCGCGAACACCCAGAAGGTCAGGCGTGCGCCCCCCCAGCGGTCGGCCATGCTGCCACCCACCGAACGCATCAGTGCGCCCAGCAGCGGGCCGATGAAGGCGTAGGCCAGCGGGTTCACGTCCGGGAACTGGCTCTTCACCAGCATCGGGAAGCCGGCCGAGAAACCGATGTAGGAACCGAAGGTACCGATGTACAACCAGCACATCAGCCAGTTGTGCTTGCGGCGGAAGATCACCGCCTGCTCGGAGAACGACGAGCGGGCGCTGGTCAGGTCGTTCATGCCGAACCAGGCCGCGATGGCGCACAGCGCGATGGCCGGCACCCAGATGAAGCCGGCGTTCTGCAGGAACAGCGGTGCCCCACCCTCCACCGTGGGCTGCGGTGCACCACCCAGCGCACCGAACACGCCTACAGTGATGACCAGCGGGATCACCGCCTGCGCCACCGACACGCCCACATTGCCCAGGCCAGCGTTCAGGCCCAGCGCCAGGCCCTGCTTCTGCTTGGGATAGAAGAAGGAGATGTTGGACATCGACGATGAGAAGTTCGCGCCACCGAAGCCGCACAGGATCGCGATGGCCACGAACACCCAGTACGGCGTGGCCGGGTCCTGCACCGCAAAGCCGAGCCAGAGCGTCGGCGCCAGCAGCGAGGCGGTCGACAGCGCGGTCCAGCGGCGGCCGCCGAAGATCGGGATCACGAACGAATAGAAGATGCGCAGGGTCGCGCCGGACAGGCTGGGCAGCGCCACCAGCCAGAACAGCTGGTCGGTGCTGAAGTTGAAGCCGATCTTCGGCAGGCTGATCGACACCGCCGAGAACAGCACCCAGACCGAGAAGGCCAGCAGCAGCGAGGGGATCGAGATGACCAGGTTGCGGGTGGCAACCCGCTTGCCGGTGCGCTCCCAATAGCCGGGGTCCTCCGGCGTCCAGTCGCTGATGACGCGACCCGGACGGGCAGTGCTGCGGACAACAGGATCGCTACCGACGGTCATACATGGCTCCGAGGCTGTGGAATGACGTGGGTATTGCTTTCAAGTTGTGACCCGTCGTCGTGCAGCCATTAGGCCGTGCGGCAACTACGACGGGGTTGATCTGGATCAATCAGGGGCCGGTTTTCACCCTGCCCCTGACAAATGTCAAACCGATGAAGCGGTATTGCGGCGCGTGACTCCGCGCTGGCGCACGCTGTCGCGCACGTCCACATCGAACTGCAGCTGAAGCCGGCTGCCATCTTCCAGGGCAATGTCGAATGGCAGGCCATCCCGGCACGGCAGCCGCGCCGCCAAGGCCTCAACCGCCGGGCGCGGCAGCACCAGGCGGCAGAAGGTGCCACCATCGAGCAGCACCGGCCGCTCGCCGCCATGCAGCGACACCGCCATGCCCCAGCCCTCGATACCGCCGAAGCGGGTCATGTTCTCGACCGATTCACCGGCCAGCAGGCGCGCCAGTTCGGCCTCGTCCAGGCGAAGCCGTACCGATTGGTCCTGCAACTGCACTTTCATGACGCAACATCCTCCCATTGTTCGGGGGTATTGCAGTTGACCAGCCCGGCCTCGTCAACCGGCGCCAGGGCCACGGAATTCACGCCAAGACGGCGCTGCAGGGCCTGCAGCGAGCGCGGGCCGTCCGGGTCATCCAGCATCGATCCAAGTACGTTGCGGCAAGCATCGTCTATATCCACCAGCATGGGCAGGGGGTGGCCCGCAAAGATCGTGCATGGACCGCGATGGCCGTCACGCAATTGCTGTAGCAATCGCGGCGGCAGCAGCGGTGTATCCACCGGCACCACCCAGGCCGGGCCATCGGGCATGCGCGTCGCCACGCTGTAGAGCCCGCCCAGCGGCCCGCAACGTGCCAGGCGGTCCGGTATGCCGCCGAACGCCGGGTAATTTCCGCTGACCCAGACCTCGCGTGCGCCAGCCTGCATCAACAGGCCCCGCATGTGTTCCAGCAGCGTGCGCCCCTGCCACGGCAGCAGCGCCTTGTCGCGGCCCATCCGGGTGGACAGGCCACCGGCCAGCACGATGCCGGTGATGCTCATCGCAGTAGAGCCACGCCATGCGTGGCTGCGCCGGCATCAATGTTGATGATCGTGCGCATGGTCATGGGCATGTGCAGGTTCACTGTCCGCGTGGCAGAGGCTGCAGCCCTCGCTCCACGCGCTGTCGCCGTCTTCGTAATGTTCCTGCTTCCAGATCGGGCACTGGTGCTTGACCACCTCGATCAATTGCCGGCAGGCCCGGAATGCCTCGTCACGGTGCGGGCTGCCGGCGGCCACCACCACCGCCACATCACCAATGCCCAACCGGCCCTTGGCATGGGCCACATACAGCTTCAGCTTCGGGCCAAACGTCGCCTCGACCTCGGCGGCCAACCGCTTGAACTCGTTCAACACCAGCGGCTCGAACAGGTCGTAGGTGATCCCGGTCACCGGCCGGCCGATGTTGACGTCGCGCACCTTGCCGATGAACACATCGATGCCACCGAAGCCCGGATCGGAGACCGCCGCGATGCCCTCGGCCGGATCGATCGCCGCCTGCGCGCGGTCCACCACCTTGGCAATGATCGTCTCGCTCATCGCTCAGCCCCCGCTCACCGGCGGCAGGATCGCCACCCGGCCATCGTCGGGCAGCGCCTCGTGGTCGCGCAGCACGCGTTGCTGATCGGCGAATGCCGAGTAATCCAGCAGGCCGGCACGGAAACCCGGCCAACGCAGTGGCAGCAGCTCGCGCAGCGCCTGGCGCAGATCGGCCACGGTGCCACCGGCCACCTCCACCGCGATTTCACGGCTGGCATCCAGATCGGAAAACGCACCGAACAACTGCAGATTCACCTGTTTCATCATGACTCCTGGCTCACCAGCTGCACCGGGTCCTGATGACCCCAGCCCTGCACGCGCACTGGCGTGCCGGCAGCGGCCACGCCGCCCTCGCCTTCCAGCACCACCCAGGCATTGGCCTGCAGCATGGACATCAAACGGAACGACTCCTGCCCGGCGAGCACGCGCGCACTCAGGCGACCCTGCGCGTCCACTTCCACCCGCGCCCGCGCGTGGAAGCGCAGGCCCGGCGGCGTGCGCACGTCGGCCTGCAGCGGCAACGTCAGCACCGGCTCTGGTGCCAGCCCCAGCAGGCGGCGCAGCACCGGCTCGACGAAGAAGCGCTGGCCCACGGCAGCGGAGACCGGGTTGCCCGGCAGGCCGAAATACAGCGCGCCATTGGGCAGCACCGCGAACAGCAACGGCTTGCCGGGGCGGATCGCCACCTTGTGGAACACGATGCGCGCACCCCGGCCGCGCAGCGCGTCGGGAACGAAATCGTAGCGGCCGGCCGACACCGCGCCGGTGCTGATCAACAGCTGCGCACCCGCGTCCAGCGCTGCATCCAGCACGGCATTGAAGGCGGCCACGTCGTCGCCCACCGTGCCCTGCCAGACCACCTCGGCACCGGCGGCCTGCAGGCGGCCAACCAGGTACGGCCGGTTGCTGTCACGAATCTGCCCGGACGCCAGCGTCTGCGCCGCCTCGGTCACCAGCTCCTTGCCGGTGGCGATCACCGCGGCCCTTGGCCTTGCCACCACCGCCACCTCGCCTACGCCGATGGCATGCAGCAGGGTGCGCGCGTTGATGTCCAGCACCTGCCCGGCCTGCAGCACGCGCTCGCCGTCGCTTACGTCCTCGCCGCGCAGGCGCACGTTCTGGCCGGGCTTCACCGTGCCCTTCAGGACAATGCGGGTCGGGCGCCCTTCTTCGCTGGCGAGGATCTCCACATTCTCGACCGGCACCACCGTGTCCAGCCCAACCGGTATGCGCGCGCCGGTCATGATTTCCCAGGCACCCTCGCCGCCTTCGGCACCGGCATCGCCGGCCGCCTGCCAGCCCTGCACCCCGAATTCGGTACCGGCCTCGAACGTCGCGCCGTCGGCGCGCAGCGCGAAGCCGTCCATTGCCGAATTGTCGAACGGCGGCAACGCCTGTGCGCTGTGGATGTCACGGGCCAGCGTGCGGCCCGCGGCCTCGTGCAGCGGCAGGCGTTCGGCCGGCAGCGGCTTGGCCGCCTCCAGCAGGTGCTGCAAGGCCTCGCTGTAGGCAATCATCCGTGGCCACCGCCATCGACCATGGCCAAGGCGTGGCCCAGTACCGGCGCCAGGATGTCCAGGCACTGCGCCGCCGCCTTCGGGCTGCCGGGCAGCGCGAACACCAGCATGTTGCCCAGCTGCACCACCTCGGCGCGGCTCAGCCAGGCCATCGGCGTGTGCTGTGCGCTGAGTGCCCGCACCATCTGCGCCAGGCCATGCACCGGCCGCGCATTCAACGAACGCAGCGCCTCCGGGGTCAGATCACGCGGGCCCAGCCCGGTACCACCGGTACACAGGCACAGGCGCACGCCCTCGGCGGCCAAGGCCTGCAGGCGGCCCGCCAATGGCTCGATGCCATCGGGCAGTATCTCGGCGGCCACCACCTCGCCACCCAGCTTTTTCAGGCCGGTCACCAGGGTCGGGCCAGAGATATCCTCATAGGTGCCGTCGCTGGCGCGATCGCTCAGCGTGATCACCGCGCAGGCCGCGCCTTCCAGGCCCTTCGGCGCACGCGGCTTGAACCGCTCACGCTCGGCCTCGTCCATGCCGTCCGGGTGCAACCAGACACCGCGCTTGCCGCCTTCCTTGAACAGCAGGCGGATACCTTCGATGCGCAGCGCCGGTTCCACCGGCTTGCTCAGGTCGTACAGGGTCAGCAGCGCCGCGTTGACGCCGGCCAGTGCCTCCATCTCCACGCCGGTGCGCGCCTCGCTGGCGCACTCGCACCACACGCGGATCGCCTGCCTTTCCGGCACCGGTGAGCAGAACACCTGCACCAGTTCCAGCGGCAGCGGATGGCATAGCGGCATCAGCATCGACGCCATCTTGGCGCCCTGCAGGCCGGCAATCTCGGCCATCACCAGCGCATCGCCTTTGGGCAGGCGGCGCTCGACAATCAGCGGATAGGCCACTGGACCGGCATGCAACTCGCCCACCGCCACCGCACGGCGGCGGGTGATGCGCTTGTTGCGCACATCGGCCATATGGAAGGCCGCATTCAATTCCCCACTCATCGTGTTGCTCATCCTCCGATCGAGGCCAGGTGCGGGGTCAGCCCGGTCTGGCCCTGGTGCAGTCCATGCCCGGCCGCTTTCAGGCCAAGCTGGGTGGTGATGCGTGCCAGCAGCGCGTCGTGGTCCTCATCGCGCTGCAGCAGCGGTCGCAGTGGCACGCCGAACTCGCCGAACAGGCACAGCCGCAGGTCGCCCTTGGCGGTCACCCGCAGGCGGTTGCAGCCTTTGCAGAAGTCACGCGAATACGGCGCGATGATCCCAATGCTGCCGCGATGGTCCGGATGACCGAACTCGCGCGCCGGGCCGGCATCGGCCGCGCGCGGGCGCTCGTGCCAGCCCGCGGCCAGCAGCTGCTCGATCACCCGATCGGCGCGCAGGTGGTGGCGCTGGAAATAGGCTTCGTTGTCGCCGGTGCGCATCAGCTCGATGAAGCGCACGCTGAAGGGGCGGTCACGCAGGTAGTCCATCCACTGCGGCAGCTCGTCGTCGTTCAGGCCACGCAGCAGCACCGCGTTGAGCTTGATCGCCGGCAGGCCCAACGCCTGCGCCAGGGCCAGGCCCTGCTGGATCTCCGGCAGGCGGTCATGGCCGGTGATGGTATTGAAGCGTTCGCGCTGCAGGCTGTCCATGCTCACGTTCAGCGCAGTCAGGCCTGCCCGGTGCCATCCCGGCAGCCGCCGCGGCAGCAGCGTGCCGTTGGTGGTGATGGCCACCTTGCGGATGCCCGGCACCGCCGCCACGGTGGCGATGATCTCGTCCAGATCCTTGCGCAGGCTGGGCTCGCCACCGGTCAGGCGGATCTTGCTCATCCCCAGCGCGGCAAAGGCCCGCACCAGGCGGCCGATCTCCTCCACCTGCAGGAAACGCGGGTGGCCATCGGCCTGGTAACCGTCGGGCAGGCAGTAGCTGCACCGGAAGTTGCAGGCTTCGGTCAACGACAGGCGCAGGTACGGAAAGCTGCGTCCGAAACCGTCGGTGAGTTGGCTCATGGCTGGTCCACCTTGTTGCTCCACCGTCTTGCCTGTGCCCGGAACGGCCCGGATACCCTCGCCTGCTGGAACGATTGCCAGAGTACGCGGCCTTCAGTTCCATCGGCATGACTTAAATCAATCGCGTTCGGCCCCCCGCGGAAGGCGTTGTGGCAGCATGCGGCTTTCCGTGCAGCGGGCGTGTGACAACCCTCATGATGATGAACGATTTCCAGCAACTGCTGCACGCCGCCGGCGAGCAGGCTGAACCGCAACGCCTGCTGTTCGTATTCGTGCGCGCCGAGCTGCCCGAATCGCCCACCAGCGACCAGCGCGACCGGCATGACCGCCGCGAGGGCGGCACCCTGTCGCCGGTGCTGTGCGTGGACAAGCTGCCGGCCGAGGTGCCCAGCTTCCAGGCGCTGGCGGCCGAATCGACCACCACCGGCATCGACTGGGACCTGGTGTTCGTAGCGGCGCTGGATGGCCGTGGCGGTTTCGCGCCGAACAGCGACGAAGCCGCGCGCCCGTTGCAGCTGATGGTCAACGCCATCCATGGCGGTCAGATCGGCCGCTTCGCCGCCTTCGACCGTGGCGGCGAGCCCGTTCAGTTCTATTGAGCCACCAGCTGCAGGGTCAGGAAGAAGATCACCAGCACGGTGTTCAGCCCCCAGGCCACGGTCAGCCCGCGCGCCGCCACGCCCAGGTTGGGGTTGTGCGCGGTGGGCGCCGCCCGCCAGACCGCCGGGATGATCCAGCCGGTATAGAGCAGCAGCACGGCAAATACCCCCAGCAGCAGCGTGGTGCGCTGGTTGGCCAGCGCCCAGAGGGCCACCGCCCACAGAATGTTGCTGGGAATGACGCCCTGCAGCCAGAACACACTCCACAGGCGGGAACGGCCTTGGGTGTCGGGGGTGGGGTGCAGCGAAGCGGTGGCGGTCATAAGTCTCCTTCTGTTTTAGGAAACGTGCTGAGCAAGCCTGCGCTTGGTGGCTGGGAACGTCAACCCGAGTCGCACGTCACGCTTTGGCGCCTGTAGACGCGGGCCGTGCTCGACACAGGTCGCTCCCCGCAGAGCCTGTCGTCATCGCCCCTCCCCCCCTTGTTCCCTAACGCCCCCCAACCTCGACATCTGTCGCAGATTGCACGGTGCGGGCGGACCGCCGCGCCAGCCAGCGCTGGCAGTGCTTAACAGCATGGGAGAATGCCGAAAGCGTCTCCAATCGAGTGATGTTTACAACTCTTCTGATTGGCATTGCACAGCGCCAGGGGCTCAGATGGCGTGCCACCGGAAAAGGGTGGCCGGGCTTCGAACACCCGAGTTGATGTTGATGTATGCGCTTGCCAGCCGGCGCCACCTCAGCGTGGCGCCGGCTGGCAATCCGTCTGCCGGCTATGGCGGGCGGTGCGTGGGGGCCTTCGGGCCCGCCGGACTGACATCAACCCGGTGTTCGAACCACGTACCGTCCGCCACTTTTATGAGTGGCGGCTGCCGATTGCCCTGCACGGAGCCTTGCCATGAACGAGTCGGACTTCCCGCATCTGCACGCCTACCGCAGCACCGCCGGCGACGACGGTTCGCCACAAGCCGCGCCGCCAGTGGACAGGAACACCTTCATTGCCAACCTCCACCGCATCGGCTCCGGTGCGGCGGCCGACGGGCAACCCTGGCCGGAGCGTCACCAGCTGCCCGGCCGCCTCCTGGCCCTCGCCGATGCCGATTGCGCGCTGAGCGGGTTGCGGGTGGTGCTGGAAATGCTGCTGGCGGCGGAGCGCACCCGGCAGAATGGCGAACCCGGGCAGTACGTGGGCGACCGGGTGATGGAGGGGTTGGTCATGGCCTGCCAGTCGTTGTGCGCGCAGGCGGTGGGGCGCTTGCAGCCCGAAGGGTGAATGTCATGTGCAACGCCCTTCAGCGAGAACCGCCTTCCACCCGACATGCCAGCGGCGTAGCGCCCTTCGCCGAGGGAATCGCGAGTACATTCCAGCGCTCGGCCAAGGTGCGTTCGACGCGGAAAGAAAATGACCGTGCCTCGGCGGGCATCTTCCCTTCAGAGAAGCCGATGGCTATCTCGAAGCGATCCAATCCGAAGTTCCCCGCCTCCAGTCCAGAGCCATCTTCCCGCTTCACTCCGACGTAGACGACAGGGCGCTTCACGTCCACCTTTGCTCTGGCAAGCTGGCGATCCAATTCAGCGCTGCCATCGAAGTACTGCATTCCTTCGTCGTTGGCGATAGAGCTGAGGGTCTGCTTGAACCGATTCACGCCCTCTTGGTCATGCACGCAGAACTGGATCATCTTGAAGGGCCGCTTTCCTACAGCCCATGCGCCGCCAGAGAATCCAAGTCCGACTCCAATCAGAAGTAGTGCTGTCAGGATCCTCACCATCATCAAGGCCCCAGTTTGCAGAGTGTGGCGGACAACGTCGCCGCAGGGCCAAAAATCATGACCCCAAACACATCTCCGCTCGGTCTTCTCAGGCCGCTTCCCTTGGATGAGGGAGACCGTGTCGGGGGTGAGGAATCTGGGCACGGAATGTCCTTCAGGGCACTGCACCCGCCATCGGCAGATGCTCGATCCGCCATGTCCTGGCGTAGATGAGAATTACGCTTCCGGTCGAGGTGGTCTCGATACGGAAACACTTCAGGCCGGACAACGGATAGCCGACCGCCTTCCAACGATCAAGAAGATGAGCAAGCCCCGGCTCGTCGTCCTCGACCCTGGCGAACTCTATTCCCTCCTCCCCCAGTACGCCGAAGTTCATGAGCGCCGAGCACCCGTAGGCTTCCGAGAAGCAGACGGTTGCCTGCCGGCCGTCCGGCCAGCGCACGTGGACCTTTACCTCGTCGCATACGCCAGGTTTGCTCCTGTCAATGTTGATGGCCAGCAACGTGGCGTCACACCATTCGAGCAAGTTGAAATCTTCGTTCATCCACTGGAATCCGTCAGATGCATACGACGGAGGTGCGACCCCGGTCGCCCCTTCCTCTCTCTCACCGCTCCTGGAGCTCCCCAAGATTGAGATCCCGGGCATAGGAGCGCCGACTACTGATCTGCACCGGCTTGGATGCGAAACTCCGGCCGTCCCTGCATTCAACGGCGAATTGGTAGCTCTGGGGTTCCGGCCCTGCAACGACCATCATGGGGACCGAGAATGTGCTTCCAACCGGTTTCGACGAAACTACACCTTCGCCCTCCCCGAGCATGCTCAGCTCACAATCCAGAGCGCGAACGTCACCCTGACCTGGCGGCACGCTTCCCGAGACGCGCACGATCATATCGCCACCCATTGTTGCACAGCCCGCCAGAACCAGACCGGCCATGACAGCTGCGGCACACCTCACCTTTGGCATCCTCGGATCCTCAGTACGCACTGCGACGTCTCACGCATACAACCATTCAGGTACGCATCAACCTCATCAATAGATACCCGCCATGATACGAATGTAGTCGTCGAGCGAATCCACCCGCCGATTGACTGCAATACCCCGTTCTTTCGCGAGCGATTGAAGCTCGAATATTAAAACTCCATACCCCGAGTCCCAGCCATCAGCTTCACCAGGCGACAGTTCCTTCGAAAATCGATCTCCAGGACGGAGCTTCCCGGAGGGCAAACGAAGCTCGTCTGCAACATGCTCCAGCAGCTCCACTACGGTTTCCTGATCCAGGCCACTGTCCGCATAGTATTGGTCATAGAAGCCAGTTGGCGACAGCGCCTCTCTTTCTCTCATTTTTTCTTTCATTTCCATTCGCCTCCATCCACCGCCTGCGCTGCAGCCACAATAGAGCATGGAGCCGACATCCCATAGGTCCTCCCGCACAGTCGTCACCGCGGCCCAGCAATCTTCCTGCCGAACACCAGGGTGCTTAAAGCTTGCCGGACCATCCGATCTTCCTACACGGCCCTACCATTCGTGAACACGGACCAGTGGCAAGGTCGATTTGACACATACCCGAACCCACACGACGCTCGGCGGGAAAGTGCCGAATCAGGCACCGGGAAAGGAGACCGCCACGTGCCCCTCACGCATTTCGCTTACTGGGTGAGACCGCCCAGCCACCTATAATTTTATTCCGCTGTAAACAAGGCCCAGCTCTTCATCGCGCATGACCCAGCGGCCAACATTTCCCTCCGGACACAGATAGAACTTGCCGCCATGGCTTGACGCTCGCGACCACGCGTTGCGGGCAAACTGAGGAAATCTCCGCATGACTCGCGCGTCGGACATCTCCGGCCTGCTCACCAGCCTACATTCGTCGGGCAAAGCAAGAGCCCCGCTGGTCAGGCGGAATACCAGCCACGATTCATTTGTGTCCATGTCGTGCGACTCGCGTATGTTGACTGCGTCCTCAGGCAACCATGAAGGCAACCATTTCGATTCACCGATTGCTTGCCTTGAGACGGCTTGCTTGCGGTCTGCATACTCGGTGCTGGCAACTTCCATGCAACCAGAAAGTGCGATTGACAGCGTCACGATTGGGAGCAGCTTGGGAGCGTACATCTGAGGCATCCGAGTCATCAGTAAGGGGAGTTTCCACCGGGTCGATAGCTCCAGCACATCTGCGAGCAACTCCCCGTACGGCTCATTTGCCCAGATGATCGTCCGAGGCGGTTTGCCAGCTGATCCGCAGCGGAGTCAGCGGTGGAGTCGCCCTTGATGTTTTGATCGAACCACTATAGTTGTAAAACAATCCGCTCGCATCCGTGGCTGCTGGCCCGGGAATCGCAACGCCAGTTCGAACGCCACACCATCACCATCCGGATCGGCACTCGGAATCTGGTTGCCGAATACCTCGCTCTTGTTGCTCCACTCCCAGATCGCCACATCGCGCACCGGATCGATCACCACGTGCGGTGTGCCCAGATGATCTGGCTGGACGTAGGCCAGTTCCGGAACGCCGGTACTCGGCACATTGATCAGCGCCACCGGGTAGTTGTCCAGCCAGATGGCCTGCTGTTGCGCCTGGCCCGTGGCCGAGTAGTTGCCCAGCCACTGCCCTGCTTCGTCATACAGCGTGATCTGGGCAGTTCCACCGGCAGGGGTACGCAGCACGCGCTCGCCGCGATGGTTGTAGGCGTTGCTTTCCTGCACGGCATTACCCTGCTTCACCGCGTTCATGCGGTTGGTATCGTTGTAGATGAACGTCTTGCTGCCGATGCTGGTGGTATTCCCCGCTGCGTCATGGTTGCGTACCTCGCCATCCACCGCAGCCAGGCGATGGCTGGTTGGGGGATAGGTGTAGCTGGCGGTGCCTGCCGAAGTGGTCAGCGGGGTGCGATTACCGGTGGAGTCATAATTCTCAAGCCCCCTCTTCGAAGAGGGGGCTGAAAAGGCACGCTACTCTTGTGATCCACCAGCCAAATGCTGCTTTCTCCTCAAGGCAACGAGAAAGAAGGCTGTCGCAGCTAGCAACGCGCCACACGCATCCCAGATTCGGTCAAGCCACATCATCAAAGCGAAAATGGCCAGCCACATTACAGATAGTGCAAGAAACCATCCGCGCGTCAGCTTCATAGGGATCAATACACAGTTTGAATTCCAACCATAGCGCAGACGGTACCCAATGCAACCTAATAGATTGCCGGCATCCCTTCCTCCAACTGCTGCAACGCCGGCGACAAAGGGCAAAAGCAGCGTCAGATCCGACGCACCAGATGCCGGCAAGGTCAGCCGCGTTGATAGGGGGGGCGGAAGAACCCGCAGCGCAGGCGCAGCGACCTCATGCACCATGACTTCCTGCACGGGAAGTAGGTGTTATACCTCACTACATTACCAGCACGACCTGTCGCGAGGTCGGCAGGCTGTGGCACTCCGCTGCAGACCTGACCCATCGGAAGGGCTGGCACGCGGCACGGCCCAGGGGAATGGCAATGAAGAGCAGCCGAGTGACGTTGTGGGCGCTGGCCGCGATGATGGCCGCAGTGGGCACCGCGCACGCAGGGGAAATCCAGGTGGATTGAGGCGCTTACGCACTGCAGGCCGAAGAAACGGGGTCAGGCCCGATCACCGTGGTCTTTGAATCCGGTTTCGGCCAGGGCGCGGGCGCCTGGAAGGAGGTGGTTGCGGGTCTGGGGCGCGACTACCACAGCATCACCTACGCCCGTGCGGGACTCGGCAAGTCCGGCAGCGACGGTCACCCCAAGCGCATCGATGCGCATCTGGCCGACCTCACGGCCGTGATCGATACGCTCGCACCCGGTCGCCGCGTGGTGCTGGTGGGTCACTCCTATGGCGGCCTGCTGGCCACGGAGTTTGCACGCCGCCATCCGGAGCGCCTGCAGGGCCTGGTGCTGGTGGACCCGGCCACGATGGGGCAGCGCCATGCGTTCAAGCAGGCCGACAGTGCACGCGTGCAGGCAGACGATGCCCAACTGCGGGCAATGCTGCCGCCGGCCATGGCCGCCGACTATGCCGTGCTGACCGAACAGCTGGATGCACCCGGTGCGGAGACCACGCGCACGATGCCGGACGTGCCGGTGGTGCTGCTGACTGCAACCCAGCTGGCTGCCGAACCGCTGTTCTTAGAAGAAACCGCAGCGGGCAAGGCGCTCTGGAAAGCACAGCACGCCCTGCTCTTTTCGGGATTCACGCGCGGCTGGCATCGCTACCTGGCAACCGGCCACACCCTCCAGCGCGAGGACCCTGCTGCGGTGGTGGCCGCGATTCAATCGGTCTCCGACACCTCGAAGTAGCCGTTCCAGGCAACGGCTTCCCCCTGTTCCCCGCTACTGCCCGCGCAGGCGAACCGCGAAGTACCGCGCCGGGGAAAGGCCAAGCGCCTTCTTGAACATCGTGATGAAGGCCGTCACCGACTCATAGCCCAGCGTCTCGGAAACGCGTTGTACCGGTGCGCCCGCGGCAAGTTCCCGAATGGCGATGAGCAGGTGCAGCTGCTGCCGCCAGCGCCCGAAGGACAAGCCCGTTTCCCGTTCGATGAGCCGGGTCAATGTGCGCTCGCCCAGGGCCAGGCGCACCGCCCACTGGCTGATGGTGCTGCGATCTGCCGGATCCGCCGACAGCGCCGCCGCCAACGCCCGCACCTTCGGGTGATGGCTGACCGGCAGCGACAGATGCTCGGCCGGCATCTGCACCAGTTCGTCCAGCAGCACCCGCGCCAACCGGTCGGTGTGGCTGCCATGCGGGTAGTCCAGCGGCGCGTCGGCCAGGTGCAGGATCATCTCGCGCAGCATCGGCGAGATGGCCAGCGTCACGCACTGCGTCGGCAGGTCGACGACACCGGGCTCGACGAACAGGTAGCACAGGCGCGCGTTGGCGGTGGCGCGATTGCTGTGCGGCATGCCGCCCGGGATCCAGACGCCACACTGGGGCGGCACGATCCACAGCGCGTTGGCCACTTCGCAGGTCACCGCCCCATGCAGCGCAAGAATGAGCTGGCCCTTGCGGTGCTCATGCACGGGAATCTCTGCGTCGTGCTCGGCCACCTGCAGGCGGCTGGCGACCGCCGGGCGATCGGTCTCGTCCGGGTCCAGGTCAAAGCCGGGGAGCGAAATGCGAGCCATTCTCACATTGACCTGTTTTAGCGATTGGTTGTCATTGTAGCGAAATTCGCCAGTGCGGCCGATCACTAGCATGAGCCGCATGCCCTCCCCCACCCCTTTTCGTCCCCATGTGTTCCAGGCATTCGGCCGGTTGAAAAGCCCTGCCCTCAGGACCGACCAGGAAGCAGCGCTGTTCTCGCTCAAATGCCTGCTCGCCGCGTCACTGGGGCTGTATGTCTCTCTGCGGATCGGCCTGAATCGCCCGTTCTGGGTGATCGGCACGGTCTATCTGGTGTCGCAGCCCCTTTCCGGGGCAACACTGAGCCGCGGCCTGTTTCGCCTGCTCGGTACCGTGGGTGGGGCCGTCGCCACCGTCGCGCTGGTGCCACGCTTCGCCAATGCCCCCCTGGTGCTGAGCGCCGCGCTCGCCACCTGGATGTCACTTTGCCTGTATCTGGCAATGCTCGACCGCACGCCACGTGCCTATGCGTTCCTGCTGGCCGGCTATACCACCAGCCTGATCGGGTTTCCTGCGGTGATGGTGCCGGCAGACGTGTTCACCATCGCCATCACGCGGGTGCAGGAAATCGCCATCGGCATCCTGGCCGCAACGCTGGTCCATGGGCTGGTGCTGCCGCGCCGGGTTTCGTCGCGCGTGCACGCACGGGTCGCTGCCGTGCTGGATGACGCGGAACGATGGACACGGGACATGCGCGCCGGCGCATCGGACACGGTGCTGGCGACGGACCGCTCGAAAGTGGCCGCCGACCTGCTCGAGTTGCATGTACTGTCGATCCACCTGCCCTACGACAGCGCCCACGGCGTGGCGCAGGTGCAGATCCTGCGCGCCCTGCACGACCGGATGCTGGACGTCCTGACGCTGTCCAGCGCGGTGGAAGATTCCATCGACCGGCTGCGCTCACCCCAGGCCCGCGCGATGGATTCGCCTGGCTGGCGCGAGCTGATGCAGACCGGCCTTGCCGTGCAACAGGCCGAGCTCGACCTGGCCCACGCCGACTGCCGCGTGCTGCAGGCACAACTGCACATTGCCCGCCCCGACTGGCGTCTGCATGTACCTGCCCGCCTTGCGCGACATGTGCAGGGTGCGGTACTTCACCGGGATCATCGGCTTGCCCTGCGCAGCGCGCTGGGCGCGTTCGTCGGCATCCTGCTGAGCTGCGTTCTGTGGATCGTTACCGGCTGGTCGGACGGCGCCACGGCGGTGTCCATCATCGGCACGGCGTGCGTGCTGTTCGGCACGATCGAAGCGCCTGCGCCGCATGTCATGCGCTATCTGGTGGGGTCGTTGATCGGCGTTGCCGTCGGCCTGCTCTACGGTCTGCTGATCTTCCCCGCGCTGTCCGATTTCGTCGGCCTGATTGCCGCGCTGGCGCCTGCGCTGCTGCTGTGCGGATCGTTCCTGGCCCGGCCTCCCTTCATCATGGCTGCGCTGGGTGTGGTACTGACCTTCCCGCTCATCGCCGGCCTGGGCGCGACCAATACGGTCAACATCGTCGGCGCACTCAACAACAGCGTTGCGTTGTTCATCGGTACGACGGTGGCACTGTGCAGCATGCAGCTGTTCCAGACCGCCGATGCGGGCCGCAACCGCGCACGGCTGGAGCGTTCGATCCGTCGGGATATCGCACGACACGCCGCCGGACAAGGTGATGTGACACGCGCCTGGCTCAGCCGCATGCTGGATCGAATCGGGCTGCTCGCTCCCAGGCTGCAGGGCCGTTCCAGCGCCGCGCACGACCTGCGGGCATTGTTTGCGGATGTTCGTGCGGCACGTGCATCCAGCCAACTCCGCGCACTGGACAAGTGCCGGGACAATCCGCAGGTCCGGGCGCTTCATGCACTGCTGATCGAACGCATCGCCGAGCATTTCAGGGTTCGTGCCCACCCGCCGCGCCGTATCGACACCCATCTTCTGGAAGTGCTGGACCGAATGCGCGAAGCAGTGGTTACCAGCAGTGGGGCTGATCGGGAGCATCTGTCGCACCTGCTCTGCGGGTTGCGCCGCGACCTTCTCGTACCTTTGTTCACCCACCGGCGCTGACCTCATGCTTCCTGATCTTTCGATTGACGGCGTGCTGATTCCCGGCCTGCTTGCGGTGGCCGTCGCCGCGCTGGCGCTGTCGGTACTGACCTCACGTTTCCTCGCCAGCCTCGGTCTGTACCGGTTGTTCGCCGCGTGGCCACTGGTGGGCCTGTCCCTGTTCGTGATCCTGGCGGAGCTGATGATCCGGCTCGCGCCCCTGTTCGAGAAATGAGATGAAACACACGCTTGCTGTCATCGGGCGCTGGAGCGCAACCCTGATGGTGTTCGCAATTGCCGTCGTCGCTGCACTGGCCATCTGGCATCGCTACGAAACACGCCCGTGGACGCGCGATGGGCGGGTGCGCGCCGACGTGGTGCGCGTTGCGTCGGACATGGGGGGATTGGTCACCCAGGTGCTGGTGCACGACAACCAGCGGGTGAGCGCCGGACAGCTGCTGCTGGTGCTGGACCAGCCGCGCTTCGCTGCCGCACTTGAGAAGGCCGACGCAGCGGCCAGCAGCGCACGCGCCACGCTGGCACTGGCCCGCCGCGAATCGACGCGGGACGACGCACTGGGCAACCTGGTCGCTTCGGAAACCCGCGAACGCAATGCCGCCAAGGTCGATACCGAGCTGGCCGCCGTGGCGCAGGCGCGGGCCGAACAGCGCGTTGCCCGGCTCAATGTGCAACGCACCGAGGTGCGTGCGACCACCGATGGCATCGTCACCAACCTGGACCTGCACGCGGGCGACTACCTGCAGCCGGGGGCACAGGCGCTGGCGCTGATCGACACCCGCAGCCTGCGCATCGAGGGCTATTTCGAGGAAACCAAGCTGGCCTGCATCACCGAGGGCGATGCCGCCGTGGCCCGGCTGATGGGCGACGACCACGACGTGCGCGGGCACGTGGATACCATCGCCGCCGGCATTGCCGACGATCAGCGCTCAAGCACCCACAACCTGCTGCCGGCGGTGGCGCCGACCTACACCTGGGTGAGGCTGGCACAGCGGATCCCGGTACGCATCCGCATTGACGATGCGCGGCCGGATACCCGCCTGATCGTCGGTCGCACTGCGAGTGTGACCATCACGCCCTCGGCACAGGGAACCTGCAAGTGAGCCTGCGAACACTACGCGGTGGGCTGCTTGCCCTGCTGCTGCCGATGACGGCCTGCGTGTCCGGCCCCGACTATCACCTGCCTGCGAATGCCGTCGCTGCCTCCACACGCGCGGCGCAGGCGTTCGTCTCGGGCCAGGAGGCATCGTTCAGCCACGACCCACCACCGGATCGGTGGTGGGAACTGTATGGCGACCCTCAGCTTGACGCCTACGTACGCGAAGCACTGGCGGCCAATACCGACCTGCGCGCCGCCGATGCCAACCTTCGGCGCGCCAGCGCGACCGTGCTGGAGTACCGCGCGCGCGGTGCCGTGCAAGGGGACGTGGATGCGTCGGGCACGCTCGTCCATGCCGGTGGCTACACCCAGGCGTCGGTCGCGCCGCAATCCTATGCGCTGGGCCTTCGCCTCTCCTATCCACTGGATCTTGCAGGCGGCATCCGCCGCGGCATCGAAGCCGCCAACGCCGACGCGGAGGCCATCGCTGCGGCACGCGACCAGGTCCGCGTGGTGGTCGCTGCGGCTGTCACCCGTGCCTATCTCCAGATCTGCACAAGCAATCACACGCTCGCTGCGACCCGGCATGTGCTGGCGATACAGCGCGCCACGCTGGAGGCAACCCGTCGCCTGGCTGCAGGCGGGCGTGGAACGGACTTCGATGTCAGCCGTGCCGGAGCCGCGGTCAACCGCAGCGCGGCGGCGGTACCGCACCTGCTGGCAGAACGCCAGGCCGCACTGTTCGAACTGGCCGCACTGATGGGCAAAGTCCCGGCAGACTATCCCAAGGAAGCAGGAGGGTGCCCACAGCCCCCTGAGCTGCAGCAGGCATTGCCGGTCGGTGACGGCTGGCAGCTGCTCCAGCGGCGCCCTGACGTACGCGCAGCCGAACGCAGCCTGGCCGCCGCGACTGCAATGATCGGTGTCGAGACGGCGGGTCTCTATCCGCAGATCACCTTGGGCGCCTCTTCGGGCGTGGCTGGCACACCGGCGCATCTGCTTTCCGCCGACAGTTTCGGGGCGAGCGTCGGGCCGCTGCTGTCATGGCACTGGCCCAACCGCCGCGTGGCCAAGGCCCGCATCGCAGCGGCCGGTGCCAATGCAGATGCGGCTCTTGCTTCCTTTGACGGCGCGGTGCTGCAGGCACTTCGCCAGACCGAGACTGCGCTTTCTGCCTGCACGCAGGCGCTTGAACGCGAGCGCAGCCTGGCACAGGCGCATGGGGACGCAGCGCGGGCCGCGGGACAGGCGCAGCTGCTCTACCGTTTCGGCAGGATCGATTTTCTCGATGTGCTTTCGGCCCAGGCCGCGCTGGCAGATGCGGAGTCCGCATTGGCCGCATCGCGCGCGGACCGGGTCGATCGCCAGATGGATCTGTTCCTGTCACTGGGCGGCGGCTGGGGCGCATTGGGTCCGGCCCCGGACGGGGCCCGTTGATCCTTTCCGGGGCGGCGACTGCACGTCACGCTGTGTGTTCAGGAAAGTGCCGCGCACACCCGTATTCATTCACGTTGTCTGCCCTATATTCCCGCCACAGCGCCGCATGCTGCGGCCATGACGGAGGCACATCCATGAAGACCACACGTTTGCTTGCCATCGCTTTGACCACCGCCACCGCGTTGGCTGCGGCCCCCGCCTTCGCCGATCCGCCGCACCACGCCCGCGGCAACGGCCCGCCGCCGCATGCAGGTGGCCCGCACAACCGCGATGCGCCGCCGCCGGGCTGGCAGAAGAAGGCCTGGCGTCGTGGCGACCGCCTCCCTTGGGCCGAAGTGGACCGCCGCTACTGGGTGGACGACTACGCGCGCTATGACCTGCGCGAGCCGGGCCGCGACCGGCGCTGGGTCCGGCAGTCCGATAACGAGTACCTGTTGGTGGAGATCGCCACCGGGCTGATCATCGACGCGCTGCATCGCTGACACCTCCTGCGGTGTCCCTCCGCGCGGCAGAACGCCGCGCGGAGAGATACTTCACGACCTGGGCTGTGACGATCGGCGGCGCTTATGCCCCCGACGCTGTACCTGCCTTCGCGGCCGCCCGGCATGCATGCCCTCCCGCAATGCGATATACGCGCACATCAGCGCTGTGGCAAACAGTCCCATCGCCACCAGCAGTTCGAATCCCCGATCACCGAAGAGCAGGCGGAGGGAGACCTCCAGTGAGCACAGCCTGCCACAGCGCAGGCCCTGCTCGTTGAAGCCATGGATGAGCACCAGCACGCCCATCAGCCCGCACAACGCCATCAGGGCCAGGCTTGCGATGAAGATGAAAGGTCGATGGATGCGCATGCGTTCGTCGCGGTCTTCTAGGGTGACGTCAAGCGCGACGTTGTGAGCACGCGATCGGAAGCATCCAGCTCCACCGACCAGGCTTCGTTATCCAGGCCCAGCCGGTTCTCATACCACCATCGCTGCGCACAGCGACCACTGCATCCACGGCTGGCATAGCGGGTAAAGGGAGCACCGGCGTGCTCCACCACGTCAGGTTGCCCCAGCGCCTGGAGTACTCCGGCCTTGCCCGCCCCCGGCCGAACCGAGGCAAGCGCGCGGGAATGCCACGCCGAGATTGCCGAGCAACCGGCAACGTACGCCAGGAACAGGCCGGCAAGCCCCCACATCAATGTCCTCATTGACAGATCCCCTCCTGCGCCGCGCGCCCGCGCATCATCCGCGCAGACCTTCCTCAACGTCAAACCGGCCTGTTGCGGCGCCCGTCATCCGTGCTAGCGTGCGCCGACCGATGATTCAGGATGAACACTGGGACGCCCGTCGATGGCAGGCAAGAGCCGGAAGGACAGGATCGCGCAGGAGATCGGCCTGTTCATGCAGCAGTACGCGCGCAAGGCGCAGCGCCATGCAGAACCCTGCGACCGGCCGTACGACCGGGGCTGGAAGCGCGGCTCAAGCGCTTGCCGCCCTAGGAAGTGGGTAGGCTGCTTTCCGCAGATCATGACGAGGATGACCAGCCCCGTTGCATGGGCCTGGCGCGCCATTGTCGTGACGTTCTGTATCGCGCTATGCGCCTGCGGTATGGTGATGGACAGTTCGTTCGACACCCTGCAGGAGGCGCTTGACTCCGACAGGGTGAACAAGGGGTGGATTCCCGGCTGGGTGCCGCAAGCGGCGACCGATCTGCGCGAGGTCCATGACCTCGACTCCAACACCAGCGCGCTGGCCTTCACCAAGCCTCCTGCGATACCACTGCAGCTGCCTGCGGATTGCCAGGCGACCACATTCAACAACAGTGATCCTGTTGCATTCAATCGATACTGGTGGCCTGGCAACGCGACGCTCAGTGCGTCGTACCGTGTCTTTCGCTGCGCGCCCGAATCCGGAAAATCCGTCTTCGTCGCCGTCAACACGGCCGAAGACCACGTGCTTTTCTGGCGAACCTACGCGCGCTGATGCGCGAGCGCCACCTCACTCCTCCCCAGGACCCCCATGATGCCCAACGCACGTGCACGCTCCGCCGCCCTCGCCCTTCTGCTCCCGGCGTGGCTGCCAGTCTTAGCCGCGCAGAACGCCCCTGCCGACGTCAAGGCCATCGAACAGGTGGTCGAATCGTTCCGCACCTCGCTGATCAACAAGGACAAGCCGACCTACATGAGCCTGTTCTTCTCTGACAAGCCGGAAGATATCGGCTGGCAGTTCGTTTCCGAGGACGCGCGCCTGCAGGACATCCGCAAGGCCAAGCCCGATGCGATCAAGGCGCGGCAGATTCCCGCCAACAACTTCATCGCGCTGATTGACGGGGCGGTCGCCTCGCCGAAGCCGAAGGAGGAAAAGTTCTCCAACACGAAGATCGAAACGGACGGCGATGTGGCTTCGGTGTCGTTCGACTACAGCTTCCACGACGATGGGGTGAAGACCAACTGGGGCAGGGAAATGTGGCAGCTGGTCCGGACCGAGCAAGGCTGGAAGATCTTCTCGGTGATCTACTCGATCCGCGATTCACGCAGCCCGGCCGATTGAACGTCTTGAGGACGCCGAGCGCGGATTGCGATCCATTCAGCCAGGGCATTGGCATCCGGCAAGGGATCGGGCAGAGTTCGGCCACGCGCAAGGACGCTCCCAATGACCCGCCTGCTGATCATCGAAGACAACCCCGAACTGGTTGCCAACCTGTACGCCTTCTTTGAGCCACTCGGCTATGTGCTGGACGACGCCCGTGACGGCGCCAGTGGCCTGCGTCGGGCCACGCAGAACGACTACGATGCCATCCTGCTGGACCTGATGCTGCCACGCCTGGACGGGATGGCGCTGTGCCGGAAGCTGCGCCAGGAGTTCCAGAATCCGGTGCCGATCCTGATGCTGACGGCGCGCGATCCGGTCGAAGACCGCGTGCAGGGCCTGGCGCTGGGCGCGGATGACTATCTGGTCAAGCCCTTCTCGCTGAAGGAGCTGGATGCGCGGATCAAGGCCCTGGTGCGACGCGCCCAGGGCCGCCAGGTCGACAGCGTACTGGCGTGGAAGGACCTGCAGGTCGATACGCGGTCGCCGCAGGCCTGGCGGCAGGGACGCTGCATTGCGCTGACGCCCACCTCGCACAAGCTCCTGTTGTGCCTGGTACGCGCGGCACCCTCCGTGGTCCGCAAGCAGGAGATGGAATACCTGGTCTGGGGCGACGAGCCACCGGACGGCGGCGCGCTGCGTACCCACATCCATGAGCTGCGCCTGCAGGTGGACCGCAGTTTCGACACCACGCTGATCGCCACAGTGCACAGCGTCGGCTGGCGCATGCCGGCGTGACCCCCGCCGCTCTCTACCGGCGCCTGACCCTGCGCACCCGCATCACGATTTCGTTCGTGCTGCTGATGGCCGGCGCCATGGGCTTCATCGTTCTGGCCGAACAGGTGGACTACGACCAGGTACGGGCCGCCGTCGTTGGACGCACCCAGGACAGCCAAGTACGCCGCCTGCAGGACGAACTGGCTCGTGGCCAACGCCCCGCCCTGCCCTCCGGCAGCGCACTGTACGATGCCCGGAACGTACCTGTGGTGCTGCGCCAGTATGGCCTGGGCTACCACGGCGAAGCAGCACCCAACGAGTGGCACCTGCGCGTGTTCGACAGTGGCGGACAGCGCTACTACCTGCTGCAGGACGCGGCGCCTTATGGCTATCTGGAATACCTGATCAACGCCTTTGCAGCGCTGGTCATTTCGATCTGCGTGCTCGGCGCTTTCCTGATCGGTCGCAAGGTGGCGTCGCACGTCATCGCGCCCATCACGCAGTTGGCCGATGCCGTGCAGAGCGGGCGGAAGCCCTTTCCCTGCCAGGACGCACGCGACGAGATCGGTGTTCTGGCCCGCGCCTTTGCCCGGCACAGTGATGAACTGGAGCGTTTCCTGCACCGCGAGCAATGCTTCAGCGGCGATGCCAGCCATGAGCTGCGTACGCCGCTGGCCATCATCGGCGGTGCTGCGGAAACCCTTGCCTGCCAGCTTCCTCCTGACAGCCATCTGGTTCCCAGCGCGGAGCGCATCCTGCGTACCACCCAGGAGATGCAGCGCCAGTTGTCCTGCCTGCTGTTGCTCTCACGTTCCCCCGGCTCAGTCCCGCGCAGCGAGGTGGCTTTGCGTCCGTTGATCGAGTCCTGCGTGGAGCGCTGCCAGCCCTGGCTGGCCGGCAAGCCGGTCGGCATCACAGTTGATCCCGGTCGCGAGGTAACGATGCACACCAATCCGGACCTGGTACACAGCGTGATCTGGAACCTGACGCGCAACGCCTGCCAATACACCGAACAGGGCAAGGTCCGGATCACCCTGGACACCACCGCACTGATCATCGCAGACACCGGCCCCGGCCTGCCCTCCAGCATCGACCCGCAGCAGTTCCAACGATTCGTGCCCGGGGCACCGCACAGCGGCGAAGGATTGGGACTGTCCATCGTGCAGCGCATCGTCGAACACCTTGGCTGGACAATGACGGTACAGTCCTCGGAGCGCGGCTGCCGGTTCGCCCTGCACTGGCCTGCGGCCCGCATCTGACGTATTCCTGACAGCGACGTGCACATGCTCGGGGTTGTCCCAACCTCGAGAACGGCATGCAGCACCCCAAGCACAGCGGCAAGTATCCGCACGGCAAGACCGGCCTGAGCCGCATCTTGCACACCCTGGTCCATTCGCGCGATGGCTTCATCGCGACCTTCCGCGGCGAGGCCGCCTTTCGCCAGCTGCTGCTGCTGCACGCGCTGTTGATCACTGCGGCGTTCGTGCTGGACATCAGTACAACCGAGCGCGCGTTGGTGCTGGCGGTCTGCTTCATCAGCCTGGTGGTGGAACTGCTCAACTCGGCAATCGAGGCCGTGGTTGATCGCATCTCGCTGGAGCAGCACCCGCTGTCGAAGAACGCCAAGGACATGGGCAGCGCCGCACAGACCACCGCGTTGTTGATGGTCGGCGCGGTGTGGGGCGTGATCCTGCTGGGCTAGGCCGGCAATCCTGACAACTTCCTGATAAGGCCGTTTCGATACTGCGCGCACTCCTGTTCCGCGGACCCTGCTCGTGCGTCAATGCCTCCGTTTTCCACGGCCCCATCCGATCATCCTGGTCTGGGCCGCAGCGTTTTTCTTCACCACGATTGGAAACATCGCCCTCTGGAAGTCGCTGTGGGAACTGACCGATCTCAACGGTGTGCGCAGCATCCTGTTCCTGGCCAGCCTGCCGCTGGTGTTGTTCTGCCTGTTCAATCTGCTGCTGACGCCATTGCTGGCACTACCCTTCGTGCGCAAGCCGCTGCTGGCCGTACTCATCGTCACCAGCGCCGCCTGCAGCTATTTCATGCTGCACTACAACGTGCTGATCGATCGCAGCATGGTGCAGAACGTGTTCGAGACCAATCAGGCCGAACTGAACGCCTATCTCTCGCTGCCGCTGCTGTTGACCCTGCTGGCGCTGGGCGCGATGCCCGCTGCAGCGCTTGCCCTGGTGCGCACCGCCAGCGGAGCGGGTTCGATACGGTCGCTGCTGGTGTGGCCGGCCAACGTTCTGGCGTCACTGGTGATGCTGCTGGTGATCGGCTTTGCGTTCTACAAGGACTACTCCTCGCTGCTGCGCAATAACCGCTACATCCGCGACCAGGTACTGCCGTTGAACGTGATGCGCCATACCCACGGTTACCTGAAAAGCCTCCATAGCACCCGCCAGCAACCGCTGCGCCCGATCGGCATGGACGCGCGGCGCATACCCGGCCCGCGCCCGAAGCTGGTGGTCATGGTCGTCGGCGAGACCGCGCGGTCACAGAACTTCCAGCTCAACGGCTACCCACGCGCAACCAATCCCCGGCTCTCACGCACGGAAGGCGTCATCAGCTTCAGTGATGTCTCCTCGTGCGGAACCGCAACGGCCATCTCGGTGCCGTGCATGTTCTCGCAGATGAACCGCCAGCAATACGACAACGTTCGCGCGGCGACCGAGGAGAACGTGCTCGACATCCTGCAGCGTACCGGCGTCAGCGTGCTCTGGCGCAACAACAACAATGGCGGCTGCAAGGGCGTGTGCGAGCGCGTGCCGACCGAGGACATGCCTGCGCTGAAGGTGGCGGGCCAGTGCGTCAACACCGACGGCACCTGCTACGACGACGTGCTGCTGCACCAGCTTGGCACACGCATCGACGCGATCAACGGCGACGGCCTGGTCGTGCTGCATCAGCTGGGCAGCCACGGCCCGACCTACTTCGAGCGCTATCCGGCTGCCTCGCGGGCCTTCAGCCCGACCTGCGACAGCAACCAGATCCAGCATTGCAGCAACGAGGCGCTGGTCAACACCTATGACAACACCCTGGTGCATACCGACCGGGTGCTGGCGGAGACCATCGACCTGCTGCAAGGCTATTCGGACCGGCGCGACGTTGCGCTGATCTATGTGTCCGACCACGGCGAGTCGCTCGGCGAACGCGGCATGTACCTGCATGGCACGCCCTACTTCATCGCCCCGCGCGAACAGACCCAGGTGCCGATGGTGATGTGGTTCTCATCGGACTTCGGCCGCAACGCGGGCCTGGACATGGCCTGCCTGCGTGGGAATGCGCTGCAACGGGCGCACAGCCACGACAACATCTTCCACTCGCTGCTGGGCCTGTTCGGGGTCAGCAGCACGGTGTACCAGCGTAATCTGGATGTGTTTGCCGGATGCCGCCCGTCGGGTTCGCCGGCTGTGGCCGCCACGCCGGCGAAGAAGCGGCACCGGCTGATGCCGGTCACCGCCCGCAACGTGGCGCGCTACTGCGCCGCCAGGGCGAAATCCAGGCCCGCACACACCGCCGCCACCTGGGCGTCGTTGCATTCCTGCGGGTTGGTGCGCGGGCTGTCCGGGTAGACCTCGGTGGTGGTGGCAAAGCGTGCGTCGGTGAAGCCGGCGCAGGCGCCGATCGAACGCGACTCGCCCCAGACCACGCCCGGCGACTGCAGCGGCAGGCCGACCAGGTTGCCGTCGGCATCGGCCGGGGCGATGTGGGTGATGGGCGCCACTGCGGCAATCAGGGCCTTCTGGAACTCGGCCTGCGGATCTTCGCTGTTGCCGATCACATAGAAGCCATCGGGAATCGTGTCGCGCTCGAACGGCTTGCCGTCGCGGGCACAACGCGCCGGATCGAACTCCTGCAGGTCGCTGTCGGTGGTCTCGTGCAGGTCCAGGTGCACCAGCAGGTTCGGCTTGCGCTCGGCCACCCAGGCCATCAGGGTGGCGGCTTCCACGATCTGGCCGCCGTCACGGAAGCTGCGGTTGGGGTCGATGGCGTCCGGGTTCCAGCGCTGGATGCGCTCATAGCCCCACGGGCTGACGCACGGCGCCACGATCAGGTTCAGCCGGCCCAGGTAACGCTCGGCCTGCTGTTCCAGGAACTGCAGGGCACCGTGCACGCCGCTGGTTTCGTAGCCATGCACGCCGCCGGTGATCAGCGCGGTCGGCAGCGCCGGGTTCCAGTCGTGGTTGACCACGGCGAACAGCGGGTAATGGTCCGGTGCATAGTCCAGCTGGCCGTACTGGATCACGTCGAAAACGCTGTCGTCCAGGCGCTCAAGGGCGGCCACCACGTCATCGTGGTAGCTGCGCTGGCGCTGCTGGCGGGCCCGCCACTGTGCGCGTTCCGCGTCGCCCCAGGGCTGTCCGGGGGTGCCGATCGGGTAGAACTGCGCAACAGTCATGGGGGTACTCCAGGGGTCGAACGGGTGGATGCAGCCGGACATTCTAAGCCTTGTCGCGCCTGCGGGTACCGCCACCCAGGCCCCGCCTTCATCCAGCCGGGGTCATCTGGTTGTAAAATCAACGGTTTTTGGCCCCTCACCCCTTGATGGCGAACGCAGCGCAGCCGGTCCTGGGTGGACCGGAGTTCCTCCGCCTGCTCGCCCGTCTCAGCGACGGCGCGATGCCGGCCAGCAGTCCCGCCCTGACCGATCGCCTCGGCCAGTGGGTGGACTGGAGCCGTGCCGTGGCCCTGTCCGGCGCGTTGGGCGGACGCCTGCCCGAGCCCGGCGAAGCTGCCGAGGGGGCCGAGGATGTACTGGCCGACTGCGCCCAGGCCCATGCCAGCCTGCTGGCCTCGATCCGCGAGGACGCCGAGGCCGAGCGCCTGCTGGACCTGGCCGAGGCCGCTGCCGCACCCAACTTCGCTTCGCTGCGCCAGCGCTACCGGGTGCTGCAGCAGGCCATCCAGACCGCCACCGGGCGCCTGCGCGGCCGCCTGCGCGACCAGCTGGTACAGGTCTCGCCGGAGCTGGCGCGACTGGCCGAGGTTGATGCGGTGATGGAACAGACACTCACCCCGCGCGAGCACAGCCTGCTGGCCACCGCGCCGGCGGTGCTCGGCGCCCGTTTTGAACGCGTGCATGGCCAGCCCGGCTGGCGCGCGGCCTTCCGCCATGACATGCGCACGCTGCTGCTCGCCGAGCTGCAGCTGCGCTTCCACCCGATCGAAGGGCTGCAAGACGCCCTGCGCTCCCACTGACCGGAACACCATGTCCAGAACTGCTCTCCATGTCGTTGTTTTCCTTGTCGGCCTGCTGGCCGTGTGCTGGATCGGCATTGGCTACGTTTCGGTGCATCCGCTGGGTGCAGCGGTGGCGGCGATCATTGCGGCCTGCTACATCGCCGGCGGCGTGGAGCTGTACCGCTACCGCCAGGCCAGCAACGGCCTGCGCGCCGCACTGAACGACCTGTCCAGCGCAAAGGACGGCCTGGCCCCCTGGCTGGAGCGCGTGCCGATGGGCCTGCGCAACGCCGTGCGCCTGCGCGTGGAAGGCGAGCGCACCGCCCTGCCCGCACCGGTGCTGACCCCGTACCTGGTCGGCCTGCTGGTGCTGCTGGGCATGCTCGGTACCCTGCTGGGCATGATGGACACGCTGCGTGGCACCGGCCTGGCCCTGCAGAGCGCGACCGACATGGCCGCGATCCGCGGCTCGCTGGCCTCGCCCGTGCAGGGCCTGGCGGTGGCATTCGGCACCTCGATCGCCGGTGTGGCCAGCTCGGCCATGCTCGGCCTGCTGGCGGCGCTGCTGCGTCGTGACCGTCTGCTGGCCGTGCAGCAGCTGGACCGGGCCATTTCCAGCGACCTGCATCCGTACTCGCAGGCCTGGCAGCGCGCCGAATCGCTGCGCCTGCTGCAGGCACAGTCCGCCGCGCTGCCGGCGCTGGTCGACCGCCTGCAGGCGATGACCAGCACCTTTGAACAGCACAGTGCGGCCGCCAATGAGCGCCTGCTGGCTGGCCAGGCCGAGTTCCTGACCCAGAGCCAAGCGCTGCAGGAACGCCTGGCCCTGTCGCTGCAGCAGTCGCTGCGCGAAGGTGCCGAAGCCAGTGCCGCGGCCATCGGTGGCGCGCTGCAGCCGATGGCTGAAACCACCCTGGCCGGTCTGGCTCACCATGGCGAAGCGTTGCATGCCCGTGTCGAGCGCGCCGTGCAACAGCAGCTGGCGGGCCTGAGCGACGGTTTCGAACGCAGCCGGGTCGCCACCGAAGCCAGCTGGGCCAAGGTGGTGAGTGAACAGACCCAGGCACAGCAGGCGCTGGTGAGTGATCTGCGCCAGCACCTGCAGGCCTTCAGCGATGGCCAGGGCACGCATGCCGAAGCGTTGATCGCGCGCATCTGCGAGCGCCTGCAGGCCGATGCACAGAGCAATGCAGACGCCTTGCGTGCCGCCGCCGAGCAGCAGCAGGCCCTCAACAGCGCGCTGGTCGAGCGCCAGCAGCAGGCGTTGATCGCCGCCAGCGAACATCTGGATGCGCGTGCGCAGGCGCTGCTGCAGGCACTGGAACAGCAGCACAGCGCCAACCAGTCACTGCTGCAGGATCATGAAGCGCAGCGCTCGCAGCAGTGGCAGGCCGCGCAGGCCGCCGCCGCGACTGCGCACGCCGAACTGCAGGCCAGCCTGGACAGCCGCGAGCAGCAGCGCCAAGCGCGCTGGGACGCGGTCAGCGCCGAGTTGCAGCAGGCCCACGCCGCCCTGCAGGCGCAACTGCAGGCTGGCGACGAACAGCGCCTGCAGCGCTGGAGTGATGCCCTGCAGCACGTTTCCACCGAGCTGGCCGAGCGCCTGCAGGCCAATGGCGAACGCCTGGCTGCACAGCAGCAACAGGTCTGCGACACGCTGGCGGCGACCGCACAGCAGATCGGCGAGAACGGTCGCGCGCAGGCCAGCGCCACGCTGGCCGAAGTGTCCACCCTGCTGCAGACCGCGGCAGCGGCACCGAAAGCTGCTGCCGACGTCATCAACGAGCTGCGCAGCACGCTCTCTGAAAGCCTGGTGCGTGACAACGCGATGCTGGAAGAGCGCGGTCGCCTGCTGGCCACCGTGCAGACCCTGCTGGATGCAATCAACCACGCATCGCACGAACAGCGCACCGCGGTGGACGCACTGGTTGGCGGTTCGGCCGAGCTGCTGGAGCGTGTCGGCAACCGCTTTACCGACCATATCGCGGCCGAGACCGGCAAGCTGGATGGCATTGCGGCAGCACTCACCGGCAGCGCGGGTGACGTCGGCCAGCTGGCCGGCGCCTTCGGTGAAGCGGTCGCGCAGTTCGGCAGTGCCGCCACCGCGCTTTCCGGCCGCCTGGAACAGATCGGTGGCGCACTGGATGCCTCGCTGGCCCGTAGCGATGAGCAGCTGGCATATTACGTGGCGCAGGCGCGCGAGGTGGTCGACCTCAGCCTGCTGTCGCAGAAGCAGGTGATGGAAGAACTGCAGCAGCTGGCCACGCGCCGCGGCAAGGCCGGTAGCGCATGAGCGACGAGCTGGAGGTCGATGGCGGCTCGCACGCACCGATCTGGGCCGCCTTCGGCGACCTGATGTCGGTGCTGCTGGGTGCGTTCGTGCTGATCCTGGTGGGTGTGGTCGCGGTGCAGCTGGAGCTGTCGCAGCGGCTGGACCAGGAAATGAAGCAGCGCCAGGCCGAAGCCAAGCGCCTGCAGACCCTGGAACAGGCGCTGGCCGGCCCACTGGCCGCCGGTCGCGTGACCCTGGTCGATGGCCGCATCGGCATCAGCGGCAGCGTGCTGTTCGCACTGAACTCGGACCAGCTGCAGCCGGAAGGCCAGGAGCTGCTGCGCAGTCTGGCCGCACCGCTGGCCGCCTATCTGGGCAGCCGCGAAGAGATCCTGATGGTCAGCGGCTTTACCGATGATGCGCCGGTGCGCGAAGGCAACCGCCGCTTCGCCGACAACTGGGAGCTGTCCGCGCAGCGTTCGCTGACCGTGACCCGCACCCTGATCGCCGATGGCGTACCGGCTGACGCCGTGTTCGCCGCCGCGTTCGGCAGCGAGCAGCCGGTCAGTTCCAACGCCAATGAGGAAGGCCGCGCGCGCAACCGTCGCGTGGAGATCGCGCCGATTCCCAAGCCCAAGGCCCCGGATGCCAAGTAAGCCGCCCGCGCTGGAAGGCCTGCGCGCATTGGTGCGTGACCTCAATGCGGGGTCGCGCTCGCTGCCGTATTACCCACAAGTGCCGATGCTGCAGCAGGTGCAGCGCGAGTGGTCGGAGCTGCGCAGCGAACTGCAGGTGCGCCGCTCGCTGCGCGCCGAGGCCCCGGCCGATGGCGGCCCGCTGAACTCGGCGGTACTGGTGCAACGCATGCTCGACACGATGCAGGCCACCAGCCCCGGCTACCTGCGCCACTTCATCGACTATGTGGACACCTTGTCCTGGCTGCAGGCGCTGCAGGATGGCGCCGCCAGCGGCGGTGAGACCGCAAGGCCGAAACGGACACGAAAGCCGCGCAGCGCGGGTTGAACACATTACGCCGACCTCGTTCGGCGCCCCTTGGACACGACAATCCTGATCCACGCTGCTGGTTACGCCAACATTGCTTGGCGCTTATCGACTCCCAGCAGCGCTGCTGTCCAATCGCTACCGCGAGCCAACCACGTCAATGGTTGACCAACTTGAACAGCTTGGGGCGACTGCCATTGACGTCGAATGACGAATTCCACAGTGTCTGACTGCCCTCATTGCACACGAATTCAATCTCAACAAATGCAGCCTTCAGTAGAAGCCAGACTTCTCAAGCTCCGCGCGAATCTCAACGAAGCCGAGATGTACCTTGGCCCTCCACTTGGACGTTCTGACGTCGACGCGCTCCAGAGCTTGGTGCTTTCTACGCTAGGTATCACCCTGCCGGAGTCCTATCTGGGCTTTCTTTCACGCCACGATGGCTTGGCAGCAGCGGGAGTCTTCCTCTACTCGAGCACTTCACGCTCATACCGCGATGGCGGGTCAGCGCTTGCTTTGGTGGAAATGAACCTTCTCGCTTGCGACCAGGGATCCATGGGCGGCTATGTAGAACTCGGAGAGAGCGATATGGATTGCTACGTCTTTGAATTCGCAACAGGGCGGTACCAGGTCCGTGACAAAGTAGCGTTCGATAATGTCTACGAAGAATTCACTTCATTAGATGGCCTACTCTGTCACATCATCGGTTTGATCGAACAGCATTGCTGAACAAACAGATTCAAGAATGCCCATGCCACGCCGGGTTGGCATTCACAGCTACACCGGCTGCCTTCTGAATCAGCCGAGTCATGGGTTCGGCTCTGAGGACCTCAGCCGCGCAGGGTGGCGCCGCCGTCCACGTACAGGTCGCTCATCGCTACGTGCCCGGCCTGCTCGGAGAGCAGGAACATCACCGAATGGGCGATATCCTCCGGGGTGGCGAGCTTGCGCAGTGGGATGCCGGCCTTGTAGGTCTCCAGGTTGCCGGCGATCACCCGTTCGGCGCCGTGCTCGTCCTGCCACATGCCGGTCTGCATCGGGGTCAGCGTCGAGCCCGGGGCGACGATGTTGCAGCGGATGCCCAACGGCGCCAGCTCCAGCCCGAGGCAGCGGGTGAACATCGTGGCGGCGGCCTTGGATGCCGCATAGGCGGCCATGCCATGCCTTGGCACACCGGCTGCATTCGAGCTGACGGTAACTATCGCGCCCTGCCCGCGCGGCGACATCACCCGCGCCAGGGCACGCCCGACATGGAACACCCCGTCGGTGTTCACCGCGAACACCCGGCGCCAGTCGTCATCGCCGGTCTCGGTCACGCCGCCCACATGCAGCACACCGGCTACGCTGGCGGCCAGCATGATCGGCCCGATGCTGGACTCGACCTGATCCACCAGGCCGTCCACGGCGGCACTGTCGGTCACGTCGAGCGCAAAGGTGTGCACACGCACATCGGCCGTAACAGGCGCCTCGCGATCGGTCGCCACTACGGTGCAACCGGCCTCGGCCAGCAACCGCACCAGTGTCTCGCCGATGCCACCGGCAGCGCCGGTCACCAACGCCACGCGGCCTTTGAAACCGGTCAACTGCATGTTGCGATCTCCTGTTGTTCGTCCCATTGGCGCAAGCGTGCCGACAACCACGGCGCCAGCTGCGCCACTGCATCGCGTCCGGTCAGCTCTGCGTGCAGGAATGGCAGTTCCAACGACTGCACCCTGCGCGCGTGTGCCCGCCACAACGCCGACCGCAACTGTGGCCGCGCCTGGTGATCTCGACCGGCACGCACATGCACCAGCGTGCCATCGAACGGCCGGTGGATATGTTCACGGATCAGTCGATTGGTGCCGGTCACGGCGCGCACCACGCCATCCAGCACGACATCCGGCAGGCTACCCAGCGCACTGCCGCCACGACGCAGGAACGCGAGAATGCGTTCCCGGCTGTCCAGTTCCGGATGCGCATCCGGGTCATGACCGGCAATCGCCAGCAGTGCCCGCAATGCGGCGATGGCATCGGGCTCCGGCTCGGCCCGCCAGCACTCGCTGGGATAGGCGTCCAGCAGTACGAGTTCGCCGACCTCGCGCCCGATCTCATGCAGTCGCACCGCCATCGCCTGGGCGAGGATGCCACCCACCGACCAGCCCAGCAGATGCACCGCCCCCGTCGGCTGCAATGCGACCACACGCTGTACGTAGTCGTTGACCATCGCCTCGATACTGCTCGGCAGCGGCTGCCGCGCGTCCAGTGCCGGCGACTGCAGGCCATATACCGGGCGTGCCGGCTGCAGTGCCCGGGCCAGGGCGCGGTAGTTCCAGGCGATGCCGCCGGCCGGGTGCAGCACGAACAGCGGCGTAGGCCCGGCAGCGTCGGTCGCGGCCAGCGCGATCACCGGCCCCAGTGCGTGATCGGCCAGCGCCGGCGGCTCGGCAATACGAACCGCCAGCGCGGCCACGGTGGGCTGGGCAAACAAGGCCCCCAGACCGAGATCGCAGCGCCAGCGCTGTTCGATCGCCAGCAGCAGGTGCACCGCCGACAGTGAGTCACCGCCGAGACTGAAGAAATCCGCATCCACCGCCACCGGCGCTTCTCGCCCCAGTGCCTGGGCAAACAGCGACGCCAGCTCCTGTTCCAACGGCGTGCGCGGCGCCAGCCCGGCGATCTCCTGCCGCGGTGGTACGGGCAGCGCGTTGCGATCCAACTTGCCGTTGGCGGTCACCGGCCAGTGATCCACGCCAACGAAGGCGGACGGCACCATGTAATCCGGCACGCGTGTGGCCAGATGACTGCGCAGCATGCTGGCGTCGGCCAGTGCCGACGGCACATAGGCTACCAGCCGGGCATCGCCGGGTGCGTCGTGGCGCAGGAGCACTTCCACCCGCTCCATGCCCGGCAGTTCGCGCAAAGCCGCCTCGATCTCGCCCAACTCGATGCGCAGGCCGCGCAGTTTCACCTGATGGTCGCTGCGGCCCAGGTACTCCACCGCGCCATCGCTGCGCCAGCGCGCTATGTCGCCGGTGCGGTAGATGCGCTCGCCCGCCAGGAAAGGATCGGCAAGGAAGCGTTCGGCAGTCAGGTCCTCGCGACCGAGATAGCCACGCGCCAGCTGCGCACCGCCCAGATAAAGATCACCGGCCACACCGACCGGCACCGGCTGCATCCGCGCGTCCAGCACGTAAAGGCGGGTATTCCAGACCGGGAAGCCGATCGGCACCGGCCGCGATCGATCCTGCGCCGACGCCGGCCAGTAGCTGACGTCCACCGCGGCTTCGGTCGGGCCGTACAGGTTGTGCAGCTCGGCGTGCATGCGCGCGTGGAAGCGGTCGCGCAACGCGGCGTCCAGCGCCTCGCCACTGGTGAATACCCGTCGCAGCTGCAGGCCTTCGGAGGCCGGTGCAGCGAGGAAGGCATCGAGCATCGACGGCACGAAATGCGCCGTGGTGATGCCATGCCCGCGGATCAGCCGCGCCAGTTCGGTGGGGTCGCGATGCGCATCGGGCCCGGCAACCACCAGCGTGGCCCCGCACAGCAACGGCAGGAAGAACTCCCAGACCGAGACATCGAAGGTGGCCGGGGTTTTCTGCAGCACGCGGTCATCGGCGCGGATGCCGTAGTGCTCGCGCATCCACAGCAGGCGGTTGACGATGGCACGGTGTTCGACGACCACGCCCTTCGGTTCCCCGGTCGAACCGGACGTATAGATCACATAGGCCGCATCGCTGGGCGCCGGATCGGACCACGGCGCGGCGAAGCTCAGCGCGGTCCACTGCTCCGGCGCGAGCACCGGTACGCCGGCCGTGCGCGCCGAAATCTCCGCCGCAGCCAGAACGCACACCGGCTGCGCCGAGGCGAAGATGCGCGCCAGCCGCTCATCGGGATGGGCAAGGTCCAACGGAAGATAGGCCGCGCCTGCACGCAGCACCGCGACCAGCGCGATCACCAGCTCCAGCGAGCGCGGCAATGCCACCGCCACCACGCTGCCTGGGCCGACATCCATTGCACGCAGCTGTGCCGCCAGCGCGAAGCTGCGCGCTTCCAGCGTTGCGTAGTCCAGCGTAGTGTCGCCGAACACCAGTGCCGGCGCGTGCGGGTCCCGATCCATGCCCTGCTGCAGCAATTCAACCAAGGTGGTCTCAGGAAGCGCGTGCGCGGTGGCGTTGAAACCCTGCAGCAGCTGCTGCGCCTCCGCGGGCGTCGCCAGGGGCACGGCGGCGATATCGTCAGCCTGCAGCGCCGCCGACACGAAATGCAGCAGCCTCACCGCGTGCGCCTCGACATCCTCGCGACTGTACAGCGCGGGATTGGCCTCGATCTCCAGATCCAGCAGGCGCTGGCCATCGCCACGGAAACCCAGCGCCAGGTCATCCACCGGCCCGGTGCACAGCACCTCCAGCGCCGCCTGCACGCCAGTCAGCGCCAGCGGCCTGTAGAACGGCTGCACATTCACCAGCGGGCCGTGCAGGCGCTGCTGCGTGCCGACCAGGCCCAGGTCCCGGCGCAGCTGCTCGCCCCGGTAGCGGCCGTGCCTGCGGCCTTGACTGAGCTGGCGACCCAGGCCCCGGGCAAAGGCCTCGACGCTGCCCTCGCCGGCCGCCACGCGCAGCGGCAACACATTCATCACCATCGCCGGCACCCGCGCCGACGCGTTGCCCAGCCGCCCCATGTAGGGCACGCCCAGCACCACTTCATCGGCGCCACTCATCCGCCGCAGGTACTCGGCCGCCAGCGCGACCAGCACATCCGGCCAGGGCTGCAGCCAACGCACCGAAGCCTGCAGCAACAGCTCACGGAATGCCGCATCGAGCGGCTGCACCCAGCGCAGCGCGTCGTCACTGGCCGCGAGCGTGCCGGCCAGGCCTGCGCCTGCCGGTGCGCCCTGCATGTGCTCACGCCACCACTGCCCGGCCTGCACGCGGCGCGGATCGGCACGAAACGCGGCATCATCGGCCAGCACGCCCGCCAGCCCCGGCAGTGACTCACCGGTACGACCGGCATACAACGCGCACACCCGATCAGTGAACAGCGCCATGCCGTAGCCATCGGCCGCCAGATGATGCACGCGCAGGTACCAGACCCAGCGCAGGCCACCCAGATCGAACAGCACCTGCTGGCTGATCCGGTCCCGGGTGGGATCGACCGCGCTCAGCCGGTCGGCGTGCATCAGGTTGCGTGCCGCAGCGGCGGGATCCGCCTCGGCAGACACATCGCGTACCGAAAGCAACGGCACGTGTACCGGGTCATGCCACTGCAGCGGCTGGCCATCGGCACCTTCGGCAAAGCGCAATGCGAAAGCCTCGGCCTCGCGCGCAGCCTGGTCTGCGGCTGCGACGAACGCGTCCACGTCCAGCGGGCCGTCGATCCATACCGCGTGCGCGGTATTGAATGACGGATTGTCCGGTGCCAGCCGCTGTGCGAACCACAGCCCCGCCTGGGCCTCGGTCAACGCCACCGGCGTGGCCAGCGCTGCGGCGTTCATGCGTTCTGCGCGGCCTGCAGTTGCTGCACCACACCCCACCACTGGCGCAGCGTGGTGTGCTCGGCCAACTGCGAGAACTCCAGCGGCAGGCCAGTGTTGCCCCAGGCCAGGACCAGGCCGAGCATGCGCATTGAATCCAGGTCCAGGTCGATCAGGTTGTCGTCGTCACCGATCTCGGCCGGCGTGCACTCCAGCACGCGCGCCACGTCGGCGCGCATCCGCTCCAGATCCAGCGCCTCACCCATGGCAGCCATCACAGCACCTCCAGCAGCTGATCGGTGGTCATCGGCACACCACAGGTGCGCGCGATCCAGTGCAGCGCCTGATCGTGATCGGCACGCGAGAAGTCCGCCACCGCATCAGCGGCGATGAAGGCCTCGATATCACGCTGGAAGGCATCGACCACGGTCGCGGTGCAGCCGATATGGGCGTACACGCCGGTCACCAGCAACTGGTCGCGCCCACGCACCCGCATCAGCGTCTCCAGGTTGCTGCGCTGGAATGCGCTGTAGCGGTGCTTCACCAGCACGTGCTCGCCCGGTTGCGGTGCCAGCGCCTCGATGATCGGCTCATGGTCGGCGCTGCGACGCATGCCCGGCCCCCACAGGTCGGCCTGCAGGCCACGGTCGCGACGGTCCTGGTCACCATGCTGGGCGGTGTAGAACACCGGAATGCCCTGCGCACGGCAATGCGCCAGCAGGCGCACGATGTTGTCCACCGCAGGCCGCAAGGGCGTACTGCCGGCGTCGAACGCGGCCAGGAAGTAACGCTGCATGTCATGCACCAGCAGCGCGACACGATCGCGCCGGGGACGCCACGGTCCGCGCGCCTGCGGTAGCTCAGCGGCGGTCGGCAAGGGGTAATCGGTGATACGGGGCAGCGCCATCAGCGCGTTCCTCCTGTCTGTTGCAGATGACGCGCACGCAGCTGCGCACGCAGTTCGCGGCGGCTGATCTTGCCGACCGCAGTGGTATCGAAGCTGTCGACGAACACGACCTGATCGGGCACCTTGAACGCCGCCAGGCCGCGCCCGCGCATCCAGGCCTTCAGTGCCGGCGCCTTGAACGGTTCGCCCTGCGCGATCACAAAGGCGCAGCTGCGCTCACCCAGATACTCATCGGGAATGGAGACCACGGCGGCATCAAACACGCCGGGGTGCGCCAGCAGATGATCTTCGATCTCTTCGGCGGAGATTTTCTCCCCGGCACGGTTGATGTGGTCACCGGCGCGGCCCTGCACCACCAGGTAGCCTCCGGGCAGCTGCTGCACACGGTCGCCGGTGCGATAGAAGCCGTCGTCGGTGAACGAGCGCGCATTGGCCACCGCATCGTTGTGGTAGCCACGGATGGTGTACGGGCCACGGGTGAGCAGATGCCCCACCTCGCCTTCGGCCACCGGCTGGTCATGGTCATCGACCACGCGCACTTCGTCGTCCGGACTGATCGGCCGGCCCTGGCAGGCCACGATCAGGTCCTCCGGATCATCCAGCCGTGTGTAGTTGACCAGGCCTTCGGCCATGCCGAACACCTGCTGCAGCGTGCAGCCAAGGCCGTCGATCACCCGCCGTGCGGCTTCCGGCACCAGTTTGGCGCCGCCCACCTGCAGTACCCGCAGGCTCGACAGGTCATGCTTGCCGGTAGCGGCGGCCTGCGCCCACAGCAGCGCCAGCGGCGGCACCAGGCCGCAGCAGGTCACCTTTTCGCGGGCGATCAGCGGGAATGCGGCCTCCGGCCCGGGGCCGGGGCTGAGCACCACGCGGGCACCAGCGTACAACGCGCCGAAGAAGCCCGGCGAGCTCATCGGGAAATTGTGCGCGGCCGGCAGCGCGACCAGGTAGACGCTGTCGCGGTCGATGCCGCAGATTTCATTGCTGGCACGGAATGAATAGATGTAGTCGTCGTGCGTGCGTGGAATCAGCTTGGACAGCCCGGTGCTCCCACCGGAAATCTGCAGGAACGCCACAGACTGCGGGTCCGGATCGGCCGGCAACCGGCTGCGATCGCCCTGCAGTGCCTCCAGCCCAATGAACTCCGCCGCATCGCCGTCGATCACTACATGGCGAACCGCCGGCACGTCGGCCTGCAGCGCCCGCGCCAGTCCGCGATGGTCGAAGCCATCATGCAGCCCGGTGGTGATGTAGGCACTGGCTTCGGCCTTGCTGGCGAAGTGCACCAGCTCGGTGATGCGGTGTGCCGGCAACGCGTACACCGGCACCAGTCCGGCGCGGAACAGGCCACAGACCGTTGTGACGAAGCCTGCCGTGTTGCCCAGCTGCACCAGCACCCGCTCCCCTGGCTGCAGGCCGAGCGTCAGCAGGCCGGCACCGATCCGCCCGGCCTCGTGCCACAGCTGCGCATAGCTCAGGCGCACGTCGCCGGCGACCACCGCAATGTCATCGGCATAGCGTTCTGCACGTTCGCGCAGGAACCCCGGGAAGGTCTCGCCACGCCAATGCCCAGCCTCGCGATAGCGTGCCATCAGGTCATCCGGCCACACCTGCTGCAGTGCCAGGCGGGAAGCGTCAGTGGAGGTAGTCATGCGGCAGGCTCGATCGCAGGCGCGGATTCATGGACACCCAGCGCATTCAGCAGGGCGGCGAACTTCGCAGCGGTCTCGGCCACCTCGGCCTCGGGCTGCGAGTCGGCAACGATGCCGGCGCCGGCGAACAGGCGCAGCTGCATTCCCTGCAGGCGTGCGCAGCGGATTGCCACATACCAGTCGCCGTCCCCCTGCGCGTCCAACCAGCCCACGGCGCCGGCATAGAAGCCGCGCGGCACCGGTTCCAGCTCGCGGATGCGCTGCAGCGCCGCCAACCGCGGCGTACCGCAGACGGCCGGCGTGGGGTGCAGCTGCGCCAGCAGCTCGGCGGCCGACGTGTGCGGATCCTTCAGCGTGGCATGGATGCGTGTGCCCAGATGCCACATGCTGGCGGTGGCATGCAGCGCCGGCCGCGGCTGTGCATCGATGTGGCTGCAATACGGCGCCAGACCCTCGACGATCGCCTCGACCACATGACGGTGCTCGTCATGGTCCTTGGTCGAGGCCAGCAGGTCCTGCGCGGCGCGCTCGTCCTCGGCGGCATCGGCGCTGCGCCGCGCAGACCCCGCCAGCGGGTGCGACAACAGCTCGGCGCCACGCTTGCGCAGGAGCAGTTCCGGGGTCGCGCCCACCAGCCACGCTGGCGCCTGACCCACTTCCACCGGCAGCGGAACCGCATAGGTCGCCACCGAAGGATCCGCGCCCAGCCGTGCCAGCAGCACGTCCGGAGACAGCGCCCGGTGGGTGCGTGCCACCAGGCTGCGCGCCAGCACCACCTTCTGAAGGTCCAGTTCGGGCGCGCGCAGTGCCTGCACCGCCGCAGCCACCGACGCCGCGTACGCCTGCGCCGAAGGCTCGGCCTGCAGGGCACCCTCCAGCGCTGGCGCGGCCTGTGGCTGTAGTGCCAGCGCTGGCAGCAGGCGCTCGGGCTGGTACAACACGTCGTCGGCACGGGGTTCGAATGGGACTGCGCCGACCAGCAGGCCCGGGCCGCCGCGCTGCTGGGCAAAGAACACCGAAACGCGTTCCGCCAATGTCGCCAGCGCACCGGCCGGCAGCGTGGCGCGGCAACCGCGTGCGTGCACGTGCTGGCCAGCGTGCTGCAGCAGGAACAGCGTTGCGTCGTCGCTGCTCTCCTGCGGCGCTGGCGCAGCCTCCGGCCACGCGCCCTGCATCAGGGAATCGTTCATGGGGTCTCCTTCGTCCGATGCACTGCGGCCAGCGCGCACAGCAACAGCAGCAACGCGCCGACCAGGAGGTATGGCAGGCTGGGCCCGCCGCGATACACCAGCGTGCCGAGCATCGGCCCGGCGACCATGCCCAGTCCCTGCGCGGCAGCGACAGTACCGGCGGCGGCGCCCTGCTCGTGCGCCTCCACCGCGTCGGCGGCCAACGCCTGGAACGAAGGGAATACGAAGCCCATGCCGAATGCAGCCAGTGCGTAGGCCGCAGGCAGTTGCCAGGCCTGCTGCACGCCCGCCACCGAAGCAAAGCCGATGCCTGAGATCACGGCGCCGAGGACGATCCAGCGCCGCGGATGAACCTCCAGCTTCATCACCAGCGCCTGCGCCAGGATCAGGCCAACGCCGACCGCCGTCAGCGCGATGCCGGCCATGCGCGCACCGGCCGCCGCATCCAGGCCCAGGCGATCAATCGCGAAGAAGCCAACCGTGACCTGCGCGATGGTCACGGAAACCATGGCGATGAACGCCGCCAGCTGCGGCAGGCGCAGGCGCGGGTCGAGGCGGCTCATCGGCGCGCGGCGCTGGGCGGAAACGCCCATTACAGGCGGTGTGGCCGGCAGTCGCCAGGCCAGCAGCGCCAACGCCAGCAGTGGCAACAGTGCGGCCACGTACAGCGCCAGCGACAGGTTCGTATAGGCCAGCCAACCCGCGGCAGCCGGGCCCAGCACCATGCCCAATGCGTTGGCGCTGCCCAGGCGGGCGAGGAACTTCGCACGCTGCCCGGTCGGTGCCTTGTCGGCGATCAGCGCAGCTGCGGCAGGAGGCACCGCTGCGTAGAACAGGCCGATCAGGCCGCGCGCAGCGACCAGCACCAGCACTGACACCAGCACCGGCGGCACCGCCTGCAGGGCCACGTCGATGAACACCGCCAGCGCGATGTAGACCACGGTGTAGGCACTCATCGCCAGCATCAGCACGCGCTTGCGGCCGATGCGGTCGCTGAGCTGGCCCCAAGGGCGCGCGGCCAGCATCCACAACACGCCTGCGGCGGTGACTGACAGCCCGGCATGCCACTCGGACAAACCGAGCATGCGGACCACCGGGCCGATCACGGCGACGAAGGACATCATCGCCATGGTGCCAATCAGGGCAGCCAACACCAGCGCCGGCAAGCCGGGAACGACGGGACGTGCGTGCATGAAACACCAGCCGTAACAGGAAAGGATTGGCCGGGCGCGCCTGCGCGCCCCACCCGGCACCGACCCTGCTCAGGGCCAGATGCCACCCTCAAATGATAACGTCTCGTATTTGCATTTGATACCCATTCTCTTGAATGGGCGCGCAACACTGGGTTCAGCGCATTGCACGCAGGCCGAGCAGGCCACGGCGCTTGAACCACCACTCCAGGGGCAGCGTCACCAGCGGCGGGATCGCTGCCAGCAGGGCCAGGGCACTGGCCCACCACGGCCAACGCAGGCGCACGGCAGCAAACAGGGTGACTGCCACATAGACCAGGAAGGCCACGCCGTGCAGCGGCCCGAACAGCTTCACCAGCGCCACGTTGGCCATCGGGCCGTACTTCATCCACATGCCGATGAGCAGGCCGGCCCAGGTCACGGCCTCGATGAAAGCGACCGCAGCGAACAGGCGTCCGGTCGGGTGCATGGGGGAACGTTGGGTCACGTGGGGCTCCGGCATCGGGGTATCAAATGCGAATGATACGCAGATGCACGCTGCATGTAGAGTCGAGCCGTGCTCGACTGCTTCTGCCTCGGCCACTGCAGGAAACACTCAGCAGTTCAGCGGGCGCAGCGGCGAGAGCGTGTCCACCAAGGTGGACACCTACCCGGGCATATCCGGCAGAACCTGCTCCCCGATCTCGCGCAGCACGTCATCCATCGTCCGCCCGTTATCGATCAGGTTGAACATCACGTGCGCCACGCCCTGCGCATGCACGCGCAGCAGATACTCACGCAGGCCATCGCGGCCGACCTTCAGGCCCAGCGGCAGCGGCTCGGGCGGCGCCTGCGGATCTGCCTGCAGGTCCAGCAGCATCGACTGCACGAACGGCTTGCCTGGCCCGCCGCGCTGCGCCAGCGCCTGCTGCCACAGGCCGATGCGCCCTTCCTGCGCGGCCTCTTCGCGGTGATAGGTGGCCCAGCCTTCGGCCTCACGCGCTATCCACTGCAGGCTCTGCCGCGCGGTACCCACCACCAGCATCGGAATGCGGGTTGCCGGCGCTGGCAGCACGTCGAAGCCACCCGTGGCCTGCAATACGGCGGTGCGCTCATCGGCGGCCGGTGACAGCGCCGCCCGCAACAACGTCCAACGCTCACGGAAGGTCGCCGCCCTGCCCTCCAGATCCCCGCCGAATGCGGCGAACTCTTCCGGGCGGTCACCCGAACCCAGGCCCAGTACGAAGCGTCCGCCGCTGATCCGGTCCAGGCTCAACGCCGACTTCGCCACCTGCAGCGGCTGGCGCAATGGCAGCACGATGGCCGCGCTGCCGATCACGATACGCTCGGTCGCAGCGGCCAGCATGCCCAGCCACAGGAACGGGTCATCCAGCGCGCTCGCTACCGCGTCCGGACCCTGCGGCACCATCAACGGCACGTCGCGCGCCCACAACGCGGCGAAACCAAGATCGTCGGCCAACCGCGCGATGCGCCGCGCCTGATGCGGATCGGCCAGCCCCTGCGACGCCACCGGCGTCATCAGGCCCAGGCTCAAGCCCTGCCCTGGAAACAACGCAGCGTACGCGGGATTGAAATCACTCATGCCTGCAGCTTAGCGTGCAGGCACGGGGCAGCGATGACGCGCAGCCCGCCACGGGAAGAACACTGCATGCCGAACATCCGCCCTGCCCGCGTCGATGACCTGCCCGCGATCAGCGCGGTGTGCCTGGCCGCGTTCACTGCGGCGGTGGCGCCCTCGCTCAGCGCAACCGGCATCGCCACGTTCGGCAATGTCGCCGCCGCCGATGCGTTCGGTGAACGCCTGCACGGCGACAACCATATCCTGGTGGCCGAGCAGGACGGCCGTATCGTCGGCGTGGTCGAGCTGAAGGAAGGTCGCCACCTGGCGATGCTGTTCGTCGATCCCGGCTGCCAGGGACAGGGCATCGGCCATGCACTGTTCGAGGCGGTGCTGACTCAGGTACGCGAGCCGGCCCTGACCGTACGCGCATCGCTCAACGCTGTGCCGACCTATCTGCGCTATGGCTTCGTGATTGACGGTGAGGCCGGCGAGTTCAACGGGCTGGTCTACCAGCAGATGGTGCGGGCAGCCGCCTGAAGGCACGGGCCCCGGCCAATGCCCGGGGCGTCATGCCCCGGCGCATGTCCGTCATGAGCAAACTGAATCAGCGGGTTCCCTGCGCGTTCCTACAATGCCTTGTCACCCTGCCCTTCGAGATCCTGCCGATGCGCGTCGCGCTTTCCGTGTTGCTGCTGGCTTCGGCGCTGAGTGCCTGCGCCCCGGCCCCGGTTTCCACCGCCAACTCCGCCGAGGCACCTGCGCCGGCCAAGGGAATCGCGTGGCGCCAGGGTGACGTCGATGATGCCTTCGCCGAAGCCGCAGACAGCGGCAAGCCGGTGCTGCTGTACTGGGGCGCGGTCTGGTGCCCGCCGTGCAACCAGCTCAAGGCCGGCCTGTTCAAGGACCCGGCCTTCATCGCCTTGACCGGCAAGTTCGTGCCGGTCTACCTGGATGGCGACGAGGAAGGTGCGCAGGCCTGGGGCGAACGCTTCGGGGTGCGCGGCTACCCGACCCTGATCGTGCTGGACCCACAGCGCAACGAACTTACACGCGTGGCCGGTGGCAACGACGCCGCCGAACTGACCCGGGCATTGACCGTCGCCGCCGGGCGCCGCAGTGCAATCGCTGCCACTCTGGCCACCGCCCTGGCCACGCCGGAGAAGTTGGCTGCAGAAGACTGGCAGGTACTGGGCGACTACGGCTGGGAAGTCGACGCCAACCGTCTGGCTGGCGGGCGCAGGGGCCAGGATGTACTGCGCCAGCTGTCCAAGGCCGCACCCGACGCAGCGCTGCAACGCCGCTTCGCCCTGCTGGCCTTGGCCACCGCCGACACGCCCGCCAGCTCGCCTACCGAAGTACGCGAGCTGCTGCAGGCCGTGCTGGCGCAGCCGGCCGAAGTCCGCCGCAACCGTGAGTTGCTGGGCTATGCAGGCGCACAGTTGGTCCAGCAGGCCAGCGTCGGCCCGGCCACCCGCAACACGCTGGGGCAGCAGCTGTTGGTCGCGCTGGAGCGCGCAGATGCCGAGCGCGGCGACCGCGCCGACGACGCATTGTCGCGCGCACTGACGGAAGTATCGCTGGCCCGCCAGCAGCAGCCGAAGGGCGCACTGCCCGCGCCGCTGGTTGATCGGGTCAAGCAGCGCGTGGCCGCGGCCGATGCCACCGCCACTGATGCGCATGCACGCCAGGCCACGATCAGCAGCGCGGTCTACGCACTGCGCCAGGTCGGTGACGACGCCGGTGCCGAGGCGTTGTTGCTGGCGGAGCTGAAGCGCAGCGAGCAGCCCTACTACTACATGCCCGAGCTGGCCGAACTGGCCGAGCAGCGCGGCGACACTGCCGGTGCGCTGGAGTGGTTGAAGCGTGCCTACGACGGTGCGCAGGGCCCGGCCACCCGCGTGCAATGGGGCGTGCTGTACGTGGAAGGGTTGCTGAAGCTGGCGCCGAACGACGCGCCGCGCATCGAGCAGGCCACCGCCTCGCTGATCGCCGAACTGGAGGCGCAGCCGTCGGGTTACCACCAGCGCACCCGCCAGCGTTTCGAGCGGCTGGCCGGGCAGCTGAAGGCGTGGAGCGGGAAGCACCAGGGTGCCGAGACGCTGGCGCGGTTGCAGCAGAGGATGCAGCAGGCGTGCGGTGAACAGGTGGATGGCGCGTGCAAGGACTGGTTGAGTTGAGTTGATGAAAACGCGGGCGGCTGGTTCGTCTGCCGGCGCTTTTGTTGATATCGGTTGTGGCGGGGGAAGGGGCTGGCCGGGACACGCCGCAAACCCATCCTTGGGGGCTCGATGGCGCCATCCATGGCGCCAACGGTC
>NZ_JBHHMJ010000540.1:0-333 GCF_042136455.1 Stenotrophomonas sp. 3diitr2024 | reverse complement strand
GCTCTCGCTGCTGTCGCGCACCCCTGAATTCCGGCAAGCCGCGGCCTGAGGCCGGGCATCGCCCCCTGCATTGAAGATCGAGGTTGAACGATGAGTACTGCTTCGGACGCCACCAAGAAGGCTGCCCCGAAGAAGGCAGCGAAGAAGGTTGCCAAGCGCAAGCCGGCCGCCCGCAAGAAGAAGGCCGCTCCGGTCGCTCTGCCGGCAACCCCGGCGCCGCTGATCTTCCAGAAGGAGCTGTACGCGATCATCGCGCTGCTGACCGGCGCGGCGTATCTGTTGCTGCTGCACTGGGGCGTGGCCGACGCCACCGCGATCCTGTGCTGCCTGGGC
>NZ_JBHHMJ010000531.1:0-30946 GCF_042136455.1 Stenotrophomonas sp. 3diitr2024 | reverse complement strand
GGCCGCTGGCCGGCAATACAGGATCTCCCGGTGCTGCCGGCCAGCGGCCGGCACTACCCGATATCCGGCCTACAACCCGTAACGCTCGATCACGTCCAGATGCGGCTGGCGATCCTGGTCACAGGCTTCAGCCAGGCGCAGCCAGCAATGCGGATGCGGCCACGTCGCGGTGTGCTGCTGCAGGAAGCGGTGCAGTGCCAGCGGTGCGTGGTCCTGCGGCTGGGCCACGGTGAACAGCAGGCCGGGCAGCGTACCCTCTTCCACATCGGGGTCGGTGACGGTGTAGTCCGGCCGGCTGTGTGACCACACCTTCCAGCCCTGTGCCTCGGCCGCCTCGACGAAGGCATTCCAGGCCTCTTCGCCCGGGTGCGCGCCATCGATCATCCAGCTGCGGGCGAAACCGCCGCGCTCCAGTACATGCACCTGCGCATAGGTCGGGATGAAATGCTCGCGTGCTTCCTCCTCCTCCGGGGCCGGATGCACCAGCGCGGCATCGAACACCACCCAGTCACCCACCTGCTGGGCGCGGTTGGACGGCGCGTTCTCGACGATGCGCGCGGTCACCGGACCGCTGCGACGGGCGTAGTACTCCATCGGTTCGCCGTTCTCCTCGCTGCGGATGATCACCCAGCCCCACGGCTCCTCGACCACGCCATCCTGGCTGGACAATTCCATGCCGATCGCCGCCGCCGAGCGGCGCACCGCGTCCCAGTCGCGCGCCGCGCTGGCTGCACTCATGTGGTCCCAATGCGCGGCATTGGGCTCCTCCAGCAGCTCCACCAGCTGTGCATAACAGGCCTGGGCCTCGCTGAAACGGCCGGTTTCCATGTACATGCGCGCCAGCGTGCCGCGCGCGCCGTGCGAGCCCGGAGACAGCTCCAGAAGCGATCGGGCCGCCTGCTCCAGCGCCGGCCAGTCGGACACGCGGCGTGCACGCTGCACCTTGCACCAGTGCGCGAACACCGGCACGCTGCCGCGATAGAGATCGGCCAGCTGGCGCAGTCCGTCGTCGTCGCCCTGTTCGGCCAGCCAGCGCATCAGCGTGTAGGCCGCGGGGCCATCGTGCTGGGTATGGCCGCGTACGAACCGCCACAGCAGCGACCGCGCCTCGGCCTGCGCGCCGCAGGCATTCAGCGCGGAGGCAGCCATCTCGGCAAGCGCCTCGTCATCGGGCAGCTCGGCATGCGCCTGCAGCAACCACTGCGCTTCGCGCTCGGGATCGCGCGACTGGTTCTGTTCGCCCTGCGCGTCCAGCCATGCCAGCAGCTCGCCCGCCGGCACCGGCAGCGGCGCGACGTCCGGCAATGCCTCGATGCGCGCGGCCAGGCCGGCCACCAGCGCCGCAGCACCCCGATCCTGGCGCAGCTGCGCCAGATGGGTGCGGGCCAGTTCCAGCTGCCGCAGTGCGACCCAGCGCGCGCCACGCTGCAGCGCCAGCTCCAGGCTCAGCGCCGCGACTTCGATCAGCAGGCGGTGCGAACCGACCCGTGCGAAGTGCTCGATGATGGTGTTGAAGCGCGTGCCCAGATCCCACGTATTGCGCGCGGGATCACGCTGGCACAGTGCTGCGGCGGTGTTTGCCCACAGCCGCCAGTAGTTCGGGGTCAGCTCGCTCCACGGCACCAGCTGCTGCAACGCCTCTTCGTCGCGGCCCAGCTGGGCCAGCGCCCAGGCCTTGGACAAGCGACGCGGCACCGTGCAGTTGGCCGGTTCGTACTCCCCGGAGGCTGCCACTTCGGCCTCGCGCTTCTCGATCAGCGCCAGTGCCTCGTCGGCGCGGCCTACAGCGAGCAGGATCTTGATCTGCATCTCGGGGAAGCTGTCGAACACTTCCTTGCCACAGGCTTCCACGGCATCGGCTTGCACCTGCAGGTAATCCAGCGCCTCCTGGCCACGGCCATCATCGAGCAGCGCATCGGCCTTCTCGCAGCTCAGGCACTGGAAACAGGCCCAGCTCGGATCGATGCGGCCAAGGGTTTCGTCGCAGACCTCGATGCGCTCGGGCACCCAGCCCGGGCCATCGATGTTGCCGTAGCAGGCGGCCAGGTCCTGGGTCACGCAGATCGACTGCGGGCATTCCAGGGTGTCCTCGCGGTGCGCGCGCTCGAACAGCGCTACGGCTTCGCCGAGTGCGCTCTCGCCTTCCACGCGGTTGCCGACGCGGTTGCGCAGCGCCCAGTGGCCGACATAGACGTCAACCCAAGGGTTGTCCAGCGCCTTGCCCAAGGCGCGTGCTTCGGGCAGCAGGGCATCGACGCGGTCGATCTGCAGTTCACTGACCTCATCGGCGAGACGGTTCAGCAGGTGCGCGTTCTGCGCCTGGCCGGCCTGGCGCAGGTCACCCTGCAGCTTTTCGACCCAGTTCCAGATGTCCATGGGGATAATTGCTCCTGTCTAGCGAAGGCTGGATGAGAGGGTGCGGTGCTCAGCGCAGCATCTGCTGCAGGGCACCGGCGATATCGGTGAAGGCACCATTGAGATCCGGGCCCGGCGTAGCGGTCGCGCGTGCCAGCGGGCGGCCCTGCGCGGCGACGATGACTTTCAGCGAGCGCAGCAGGCGCGCCGCAGCCTCGGCCTGTGGGTGGCCCTCGCGCTGGGCGCGCAGCAGTGCCTGCACCGCCGGGTTGTCGAGGTTGAGGTAGAGCCGCGAGGGTGCGCGTGATTCGATGCGCGCGGTGAACTGGCGCGCCAGGCGCAGCGCGGCCATCGAGACGCGCTTGTCGTTCTCGTCGTCTTCCAGCCGCTGCTTCAGCTCGGCCTCGCGGTCGGGCACCACCACCACCGGCAGCGCCTCCGGGCTGAAACGTGCGGGCAGCAGCTGCTCGCCGTCGCCCAGCTGTTCGCGCAGCCACGCCAGCTGCGCCTCGTCGAGGCTGTCATCACTGCGGAACAGTGCGCGGTTGCCCTGCTCGGTGCCGAGCTCGACCAGGCGCAGGCCCTTGGCCTGGGCCCAGCGCCGCAGGAACGGCACCACCGCGTAGCGATGGCCATGCGCGACCGGTACGCCCATAGCGCGGAACAGCATCTCTTCAAAGCCGCCGCCGTTGTCGAGGATGACATGCACGGCACCGCGCGCCGGCAGCGCACTGGCCGGCAGGTCGCCCTGCGAGGTCGGTACCCGCACATGCTCCATCAGCAGTTCGAACAGGCGCTCATCGCACAGTGCCGCACCCAGCAGGGCCTCGTTGTGGCGGGTCAGCACGCGCCGCCAGGCTTCCGGTTGCTGCTTCGCAACGTCGGCCAGGCCGTCGATCAGCGCCTCCAGCAGTGCATGCTGCACCGCGCGGTACTGGTCATCGCGCTGCAGGTCTTCGCGGCTGGCGGTGGGCGTCAACCGCGAGGATTCGATCACTCCGCCGATGAATCCGGCCCACGGCGGCAACAGGTCGCGCGCGTCGTCATCCAGCAGCATCCCACGCACGAACACCGACAGGTTGCGGTTGTCGCTGGTGCCATAGGTGGCGCCATCCTGCACCCACAGCAGGCCAGTGGCATCGCTGTTGCCATCGGCGCGCAGCGGCACGGTGACGATCGGTTCGAAATCATGCTCGAACCGCGCGGCGAACTGCAGCGCCTGCCGACGCGCCTGCACTGGATGCACGGCGACATCCCCCTGGCCGCGCCACGGCGGCGGCTCGGGATTGAGCGCCTCGCCCGCAGCACCGATGAAGATCGGTTCGGACAGCAACGCGCAGTAGCGGCCCAGCACCTCATGCAGGCGCGCCTCGTTGGCCAGCGGCAGGAAGTCCGGATGCAGCTCCAGCTCCACCTCGGTGCCGACCGCGCGTGCAGGCACTTCGCTGACGGTGTATTGCTCGGCGTTGCTGGACACGTACAGATGGCCCAGATCCGGCGTCTGGTACGAGGTGGTTCGCACACTGACCCGGCGCGCCAGCACAAAGGCCGACAGGAAGCCGAGGCCGAACATGCCGATCAGCCCTTCATCGTCCTCACCGCCCTGGCGCAGGCCACGGGTGTAGCCGACGCCGACGGTGGCCAGGTAATCGTGGATCTCCTGGCGGGTCAGGCCGGCCCCAGTATCGGTGATGCGCAGCACGCCGGCACCGGCATCAACCTGCACCGAAATGCGCGAAGGCACGTCAACACCGGGCTGCTCGATGCGGCGGCGGATGATCGAGTCATGCGCGTTCTGCACCAGCTCACGCAGCGCCACCACCGGGGTGGAATACAGGTGCTTGCCCAGCACCGTCATCAATCCATTGAGATCGACCCCGGCTCGACGGATCTCGGCGTTGGGGGCGGTGAGTGCGGTGTCCTGCATGTAATCGTTTACTCCTGGGCACGGAAAGACGCCAGAGGGCGTCTTCGTCGAGCGGGAAAAACTAGCACAAGGAAGCTGACCGTTGCCGTGATTGACGTTTGTAGAGCCGGCCTCACGCCGCGTCGATGGCCTCGGACAGGCGTTCCACCGCGATCACCTCCATGCCTTTCACCGAACCGCCCTTGGGCGCATTGGCCTTGGGCACGATGGCGCGCTTGAAACCATGGGTGGCGGCCTCGCGCAGGCGGTCTTCGCCATTGGGCACCGGGCGGATCTCGCCGGACAGGCCCACTTCACCGAAGGCGATGGTCTTCTCCGCCAGCGGCCGATCCTGCAGCGACGACAACACCGCCAGCAGCACCGGCAGATCGGCGGCAGTCTCCTGCACGCGGATGCCACCGACCACATTGACGAACACGTCCTGGTCGCCGACCAGTACGCCGCCATGGCGATGCAGCACCGCCAGCAGCATCGCCAGGCGGTTCTGCTCCAGGCCGACCGCGACACGGCGCGGGTTCGACAGCGGCGATGCATCGACCAGCGCCTGTACCTCCACCAGCAGCGGCCGTGTGCCCTCGCGGGTGACCATCACGCAGCTGCCCGGCTGGTGGGTGCTGCCGCCGGAGAGGAAGATCGCCGAAGGGTTGGAGACCTCCTTCAGGCCCTTGTCGCCCATCGCGAACACACCCAGCTCGTTGACCGCACCGAAGCGGTTCTTGAACGCGCGCAACAGGCGGAAGCGGCTGCCGCTCTCGCCCTCGAAGTACAGCACCGCGTCCACCATGTGTTCCAGCACGCGCGGGCCGGCGATGCCACCCTCCTTGGTCACGTGGCCGACCAGGAACACGGCAGTGCCGGTCTCCTTGGCGAACCGCACCAGCCGCGCCGCACTCTCGCGCACCTGGCTGACCGAACCCGGCGCAGCGGTCAGGCTCTCGGTCCACAGGGTCTGCACCGAATCGGCCACGATCAGCCGCGGCCCAGCCCTGGAGGCATGCTGCAGGATCGACTCGACCCCGGTCTCGGCCAGCGCGTTGACCCCGTCCAGTGGCAGCTCCAGGCGGTGCGCGCGGCCGGCCACCTGGGCCAGCGACTCTTCACCGGTGACGTACAGCACCGGCAGTTCGGCCGCCATCTTCGCCACCGCCTGCAGCAGCAGCGTCGACTTGCCGATACCCGGGTCGCCGCCCACCAGCACCACCGCACCTTCGACCAGGCCACCACCCAGCACGCGGTCGAACTCGCCGATGCCAGTGGAGACCCGGCGATGCTCGGTCTGCTCCACGTCCTTCAGCGCGGTGATCTTCGGCGGATCGATCTTGCCGGCCCAGCCCGCCCGCCGCGATGCCGGTGCCTTGGCCGCCGCCGCGCTCTCCAGCACGATTTCACACAGCGAGTTCCAGGCGTTGCACTCCGTGCACTGGCCCTGCCATTTGCTGAATTCGGCGCCGCATTCATTGCAGACGTAGGCGGTGCGGGCTTTGGCCATCGGGTGATTTCCAGCAACGGGAACAGGCGTGGCAGGATAGCCGAGCCCGGTCGCAGCTGCTGCGACCGCTCAAGTCCTGCCCACCCGCGCCGATAGGGGTCGCGGGCGTGCGCCTTGCGGGCGCCCCCTTCCTCCCCCACTGGATTCAACATGACTGGCAGTTACAGTCAGAGCCTGGTCATCATCTCCCTGCTGGTGGCCATTCTTGCTTCGTACACGGCGCTGGACATGGCCGGGCGCCTGGCCACCGCCGAGGGCCGCGTGGCGCGCTGGTGGCTGGCCGGAGGCGCGGCGGCGATGGGCCTGGGCATCTGGTCGATGCACTTCATCGGCATGCTCGCCTTCGACCTGCCGATCCCGGTGGGCTACGACCTCGGCATCACCCTGTACTCGCTGGCGGTCTCGATCGGCGCCTCCGCCTATGCGCTGTGGCTGGTGTCGCGCCCCACCCTGCCGTGGCGCCGGCTGTTGGCCGGGGCCGTGCTGATGGGCCTGGGCATCGCAGCCATGCACTACCTGGGCATGGCTGCGATGCGCATGCAGCCCGGCATCGACTACCACCCGGGCTGGTTTGCCGCCTCCATCGCGGTGGCCATCGGTGCCGCTGGCGCCGCCCTGTGGATCGCCTTCCGCCTGCGCGCCGAGCAGCGCCACACCCTGCTCCTGCGCGTGCTCGCATCGCTGGTGATGGGCCTGGCCATCGTCGGCATGCATTACACCGGCATGGCGGCGGCGCGCTTCCCCGAAGGCAGCCTCTGTGGCGCCGTCGGCAGTGGCGGCATCGACACGCGCTGGCTGGCCGTGCTGGTGATCGTCACCACCGTGGCCACGCTGGGCATCGCCCTTGTGGCCTCGCTGTTCGACCGGCAGATGCGCGTGCGCACCGGGCTGCTGGCCGATTCGCTGGCGCACGCCAACGACAAGCTGATCCAGGCGGCACTGCATGATCCCTTGACCCAGCTGCCCAACCGCATGCTGCTGCAGGACCGCATCGAGCAGGCCATCGAGAAGGCGCGGCGCCGCAATCATGCGGTGGCGGTGATGTTCTGCGACCTGGATGGTTTCAAGGCGGTCAATGATGCCTATGGCCACCAGCTTGGCGACCGCCTGCTGGTGGCGGTGGCGCAGCGCATCGGCGGCCTGCTGCGCCCGCAGGACACGTTCGCCCGCCTCGGCGGCGACGAGTTCGTGATCGTGCTGGCCATCGATATTCCCGACGATGCGGTCGTGGTGGCCGAGCGCATCATTGCCGCCGCCGGTGAGCCGTTCACGCTGGATGCGGCCGAACTGCAGGTCAGCGCCAGCCTGGGCATCGCCCTGTATCCGGATGACGCCAGCAACGAGCGCGAGCTGATGGCGCACGCCGATGCGGCGATGTACCACACCAAGGAGACCGGGCGCAACGGCTACACCTTCTTCACCCCCTCGATGCAGCTCAGTGCCAATCGCCAGCTGCGCCTGCTGCAGGACCTGCGCAAGGCGATCGCCCGCAACGAACTGATCCTGCATTACCAGCCCAAATTTCCGGCCGCGGGCGCACCGGCCACCGGGGCCGAGGCGCTGCTGCGCTGGCAGCACCCGGAGCTGGGGCTGCTGGCACCGGATGTCTTCATTCCGATCGCCGAACGCAGCGGCCTTATCCTGCCGATCGGTGACTGGGTACTGGACCGGGCCTGCGCGCAACTGCGGGCATGGCACGATGCCGGGCATGCGGAATGGACCATGGCAGTGAATCTCTCGCCGTTGCAGTTTGCCTCGCCGGCACTGCTGGACAGCGTGCGCGAGGTGCTGGAGCGGCACCGGATCGAACCGGCACGGCTGACCCTGGAGATCACCGAAACCACGGCGATGAAGGACGTCGATGCCAGCTTGGCGATCCTCAGCGACCTGACCGCAATGGGCGTGCACATCGCCATCGATGATTTCGGTACCGGCTATTCCAGCCTGCTCTACCTCAAGCGGATGCCAGCCACCGAACTGAAGATCGACCGTGCGTTCGTGCACGACCTGGAACGCAATGACGAGGACGCCGCCATTGTCTCGTCGATCATCGCGCTGGGCCGCACCCTGCAGCTGCAGGTGGTGGCCGAGGGCGTGGAGACCCAGGCGCAGCGCGAGTACCTGAGCGAGCTCGGCTGCGACCAGCTGCAGGGCTACCATCTGGGCCGGCCGATGGAGGCCGAAGAGTTCCTGCGCCGGGTGGGGTGAGGCCCCGGTTTCGGGGTCAGAGCCCTTGCCGCAGGCATGGGCTCTGACCCCATCCACGCAACTCCATCCACGCATGGCGTGGATCTACCCGGGCCCCGGGGTCAGAGCCCTGCCCTGCGGACAGGGATCCGCCCCCATCCATCCGCCAACAGAAAGGCCGCCCGAGGGCGGCCTTTCTGCGTGGCAACGTCGCGAGGACGTCAGTGCATCATGTGCACGTTCATGTTGTGCATGACCCACAGGGTGCCGATCACGATGATGCCGATCACCACGACGGTGAAGGCCGCAGCGTTGACGTTCCAGCGACTTTCCGAAGAGCGATCCAGGTGCAGGAAGAACACCAGGTGGACCAGCATCTGCAGCACCGCGGTGACTGCGATCACCACACCGTTGACGGTGCGCGAGAAATCGCCCGACATCACCATCCAGAACGGGATGACGGTCAGCACCACCGCCAGCACGAAGCCGATCAGGTACGACTTCACGCTGCCGTGGCTTTCGCCGCCCGTGCCGTGGTCGTGTGCATGGTTGTCATGTGCCATTACAGCGCTCCATTGAGGTAGACGACGGAGAACACGCCGATCCAGATCAGGTCCAGGAAGTGCCAGAACAGGCTCAGGCACGCCATGCGGGTCTTGTTGGTCGGGGTCAGGCCGTACTTCTTCAGCTGCACGAACATCACCAGCAGCCACAGCAGGCCGGCGCTGACGTGCAGGCCGTGGGTACCGACCAGGGCGAAGAACGCCGACAGGAAGGCACTGCGGTCCGGACCGTAGCCCTGATGGATCAGGTGCTGGAACTCCCACACTTCCATGCACATGAAGCCGAAGCCCAGCAGCCAGGTGATGCCCAGCCACAGGTACATCTGGCCCATCTGCTTGCGGTGCATGGCAATCATGCCCAGGCCGAAGGTCAGCGACGAGGTCAGCAGCAGCGCGGTTTCCCACGCCACGAACGGCAGCTCGAACAGGTCCTTCGCGGTGGGACCACCATCGGTACCGCCCGCCAGCACCACGTAGGTGGCGAACAGCGAGGCGAAGATGAGGCAGTCGCTCATCAGGTACACCCAGAAACCGAAGACGGTGTTGCCGCCGGTATCGTGGTGCTCGTGGTCGTCATGGCCATGGGCCGCCGCGTGCGCGGCGTGCCCGTGGCTCAGGGTCGAGGTATTGGTGCTCATGCCTTCAGCTCCGACTTCACCAGGCCCTGGGCTTCCAGGTGCTTGCGGTGTTCGTTCTCGATGCGTTCCACCTCGGCGGCCGGGACCCAGTAGTCCACGTCCTGGTCGAAGGTGCGGTAGATGAACGTGGCGATCATGCCGACGAAGCCGACGATGGCCAGCCACCAGATGTGCCAGATCATCGCGAAGCCGAACACCAGGCTGAAGGCACCGATGACAACGCCCGTGCCGGTGTTGCGCGGCATGTGGATGTCGGTGTACTTGGCCGGCTTCGGCCAGGCTTCACCCCGCTGCTTGCGCTCCCAGAAATCGTCCAGCTCGGTGACTTCCGGCAGCGTCGCGAAGTTGTAGAAGGCCGGCGGCGAGGAGGTTTCCCACTCCAGCGTACGGGCATCCCACGGGTCGCCGGTCAGGTCGACGGTCTTCTTGCGGTCGCGGATCGACACGGCCACCTGGATGATCTGGCACAGGATGCCGGCGCCGACGATGAACGCGCCGCAGGCGGCAACCAGCAGCAGCGGCTCGTAGGCCGGGTTCACCGTGCTCTGCAGGCGACGGGTCATGCCCATGAAGCCCAGCACGTACATCGGCATGAAGGTCACGTAGAAGCCGATGAACCAGCACCAGAACGCGCACTTGCCCCAGAACTCATTGAGGCGGAAGCCGAACATCTTCGGCCACCAGTAGGTGATGCCGGCGAACATGCCGAACACCACGCCGCCGATGATGACGTTGTGGAAGTGGGCGATCAGGAACAGGCTGTTGTGCAGCACGAAGTCGATGGCCGGGATCGCCAGCATCACGCCGGTCATGCCGCCGATGACGAAAGTGACCATGAAGCCGATGGTCCACAGCACCGGGGTGGTGAAGTGCACACGGCCGCGGAACATGGTGAACAGCCAGTTGAAGATCTTCACGCCGGTCGGGATCGAGATGATCATCGTCGTGATGCCAAAGAAGGCATTGACGTTGGCACCCGAGCCCATGGTGAAGAAGTGGTGCAGCCACACGATGAACGACAGCACGCCGATGCAGGCGGTGGCGTAGACCATGCCCTTGTAGCCGAACAGCGCCTTGCGCGAGAAGGTCGCGATGACTTCGGAGAACACACCGAACGCCGGCAGGACCAGGATGTACACCTCCGGGTGACCCCAGATCCAGATCAGGTTGATGTACAGCATGGCGTTGCCGCCACCGTCATTGGTGAAGAAGTGCGTACCCAGGTAACGGTCCAGGGTCAGCAGCACCAGGGTGATGGTCAGCACCGGGAAGGCCGCGACGATCAGCACGTTGGTCACCAGGGCGGTCCAGGTGAACACCGGCATCTGCATCAGCTTCATGCTGGGGGTGCGCATCTTGAGGATGGTGATGAAGAAGTTGATACCACTGAGCGTGGTACCCAAACCCGCCACCTGTAGACCCCAGATGTAATAGTCCATGCCGACGCTTGGACTGTATTCGATGCCCGACAACGGCGGGAACGCCAGCCAGCCGGTGGCAGCGAACTCACCGATCCACAGCGACAGCATGATCAGCACCGCGCCCGCCACGAACAGCCAGAAGCTGAGCGAGTTGACGAACGGGAACGCAACGTCACGCGCACCGATCTGCAGCGGCACGGCCAGGTTCATCAGGCCGGTGATCAGCGGCATCGCCACGAAGAAGATCATGATCACGCCGTGGGCGGTGAAGATCTGGTCGTAGTGGTGCGGCGGCAGATAGCCCTCGGACCCGCCGACGGCGATGGCCTGCTGGGTACGCATCATGATGGCGTCGGAGAAACCGCGCAGCAGCATGACGAAGGCGACGATGAGGTACATCACGCCGATCTTCTTGTGATCCACCGAAGTGAACCACTCCTTCCACAGATAGCCCCACAGCTTGAACTTGGTGATCAGGGCGACGACGCCCAGGCCACCAAGAACCGCGCCGACCAGGGTGGTCAGCACGATCGGATCGTGGGGGATCGACTCAAGAGAGAGTTTTCCCAACATGTTCATTCTCCCGAACCCGCGTGGCCGGCATGGCCTGCGTGTTCGTGTTCGGTGGCATCCAGGTTTTCACCCGATTCCTTGGAATCATGCGCGTCACTCGGGGCATGGCCCTCGTGCGCTTCATGGGTGGCGGCATCGGCAGCGGCGGCACCGGCATGCGAGTGCTTCATGCCGTAATGCTTGTTGTCGCCCATGTGCTTGGCGATGACCCAGTCGAACAGGCCTTCTTCGGTCTTGCCGAAGTAAGTGACCGGATACCACTCGGCGTTGCGCGCTTCACCCAGGGCCTTGAACGAGGCCTTGTCCAGGGTCTGCTCGCCGGCGCGGACCTGGTCCAGCCACTGGCGGTACTCGGCATCGGTGACCGAGTAGGCGGTGAAGTGCATCTTGGCGAAGCCCGCGCCGCTGTAGTGCGAGGACATGCCCGGGAATTCACCGGTCTCGTTGGCGATCAGGTGGAGCTTGGTCTCCATCGCAGCCATCGAGTAGATCATGCTGCCCAGGTGCGGGATGAAGAAGGCATTCATCACCGAATCGGACGTGATCTTGAAGTTCAGCGGCGTGTTGACCGGGAACTTGATTTCGTTGACGACCGCCACCTTCTCTTCCGGATAGATGAACAGCCACTTCCAGTCCAGCGAGATCGCCTCGATGGTGACCGGCTTGACGTCCGAATCCAGCGGACGGTACGGGTCCAGTGCGTGCGACGAACGCCAGGTCAGGACCGCCAGCACCAGCACGATCATGCAGGGAATGGACCACACCACCACCTCGATCGCCGTCGAGTGGGACCACTTCGGCTCGTAACGGGCCTTGGTGTTGGAGGCGCGATACTTCCACGCGAACGTCAGGGTCATGATGATGACCGGGATGACGACCAGCAGCATGAGCACGGTGGCCGTGATCAGCAGGGTCTTCTCATCCTGGCCGATCTGGCCCTTCGGACTGAGGATGGCCACGGCATCGCAGCCGGTGAGCATCACCAGCAACGACAGCAGCAGGCCCGGGCGCAACCAGCGCCCAAGGGTTTTCAACGGAATCATCGGTCGATCCAATTGCGAGGGAATGCCGTTCCCCGTCCCTGCCTGTTCCGGCCAAAGCCGGTCCCACCGGTCCGGAAGACAGGCAGGGAGGTGGGGTCGAGTCAGCCTTTCAATTTTAGGCCGTCACCCACCATTTAAGAAAGGCATTGACATTGATCGAGCGCAGGAAAGGCCCGATTCTGGCTGCGACACGTTGTCGCACCGCGCACGCGCGGCGGGCAGGACGCCCGCGGGCGGCATCCTGGCATCAGGTGCTGGCCGGCAGTCCGCCCTCGTTCGGCAAAGTCACCTGAACCTGTTCAGGCGTGCTGGCGGGTGCCTGGCGTGGGATGCTCGGCGCAGGAGGAAGGCCCGTGGACAAGATCGACTTCAGGAAGCGCGACCGGGCGCTCTATCAACCGCCCGCCGGCAGGTTCGTACGCGTGGATGTACCGCCCATTCCCTACGTGATGATCGATGGTCGCGGCGACCCGAACACGGCCCCCGCCTACCTGCAGGCCGTGCAGTGGCTGTATTCGGTGAGCTATGCACTGAAGTTCGCGCTGAAGGCCGAAGGGCGCGACTACGTGGTGCCACCGCTGGAGGCGCTGTGGAGTGCCGAGGACCCGGCCAGCTTCGTCGCGCGGCGCAAGGATGAGTGGGCCTGGACCGTAATGATCCGCACGCCCGAGGGCATCGGCCCTGCACAGTGGCAGGCCGCGATCAGCAAGGCGCGCGCGAAGCTGGGAGAGGCGCCGCCCAGCCTTCGCCATGAACTCCTTGCCGAGGGCCCCAGCCTGCAGACCTTGCACGTGGGCGCCTACGACGACGAGGGACCCGTCCTGGCGCAGCTGCATGACGAAGTGATGCCCGCACTGGGATACACCTTTGCCGGCCCCCATCATGAGATCTACCTGAGCGACCCGCGCAGGACCGACGCAGCGCGGTTGAAAACCGTGCTGCGGCAGCCGGTGCGGCCGATCGGGCCTGATGAGGATTCCCGCAGATGACACGAGGAATGCCGTGCGCCTGAACAACCGCCTGATGCGCTGGACCACCCTGCCCGCCGGAGGCCGCCTGATGGCCGTGCTGGGTGCTGCACTGGTGATCATGCTGGCCTGCAATCCGGATCTGCTGCCGTTGTTACCGGTGGTGGATGCGCTGGGGCTGGACGTGCTGATGCTGTTGCTGGGTGCGCAGGTGGTGGCGGTACTGCCCTGGGTGCGGGAGCGGGCCGCGCGCGGGATCAGAGTGCTTGCACGCCTGATGATGGGTGCATCGGCTGGAGCCGCGGGTGGTTATCTCCGGCAGCTGGCGTGGTGGCTGGCACGGGGTGCGGGGATGACGAGACGTTGATGAAGGCTTGCAACCTTCAGTGAGGTGGCCATCCAAGGATCACCGACGGGCGCAAACAAAAAGCCCCAACCAAGGCCGGGGCTTTTCATTACAACTGGTGCCGGAAACAGGAGTCGAACCTGCGACCTACGCATTACGAATGCGCCGCTCTACCAACTGAGCTATTCCGGCCTAGCTAGGCATTGTAGGACTACAAGCAACATGCGGTCAATGGCCGCGCATCTACCCTCTTCATGGGCCAACAAGCGGCTATCAGCTACTGAAAGTGGCTTTCACGGATGACCCTGGAACATCGCAGGTCGAGATCAACATGAAATGACTTCAGTCCGCCTTCTGGCAACAGAACCCTGTCATGGACGTGCTGGACCGAGAAGCCACTATCTGCGGTGCCGGAAGACTCCTCCGCAATCCGATACATCTCCCGTTTCCATCCCCTCGTCTCTTGAACGTAAGTCTCGATTGTTGTCACGCATCGTTCTAGCCCTTCCCACCCCTTCTCGCCTCGGGACTCCTCCGCTGCACAGCCGCCCGCCATCAGCAATGGAAACAGCAGCCCAACTTTCAAGGTGACTAAGCGTTTCATCTGCGCCCCTCAATGATAGGTATGAAAACGCACACCCCTCATGACTTCCAATCATCTCAGCGATGTCTCCACCCGGTTCGCACACACCCGCCCCTCGGCGAAATCCCGCAGGTTCCCCAGCGTGATTGCCGAGATCTCCTGCAGCGCCTCTACGGTGAAGAACCCCTGGTGGCCGGTCACCAGCACGTTGGGGAAGGTCATCAGGCGCTGGAAGGCCTCGTCGTCGATGATCTCGCCGGAAAGGTCCTGGAAGAACAGCGCGCTTTCCTGCTCGTAGACGTCGATGGCCAGTTGGCCGAGCCGCCGCAACTTCAGCGCGCGGATCACCGCGTGGGTGTCCACAAGCGCGCCGCGTGACGTGTTGACCAGCATCGCGCCGGTCTTCATCCGCGCCAGCGAGGCGTCGTTGATCAGGTGCTGGGTATCGGGTGTCAGCGGGCAATGCAGCGACACGATATCGGAGCGCGCCAGCAGTTCATCCAGCCCAACCATGTCGCCCACGCCGGCGAAGGCCGGCGATGGATACGGGTCATGCCCCAGCACGGTGCAGCCCATGCCGTGGAAGATGCGCGCGGTGGCCAGGCCGATCTTGCCGGTGCCGACGATGCCGACCGTGCGCCCATGCAGAGTGCGGCCGAGCAGGCCATCGAGCATGAAGTTGCCCTCGCGCACGCGATTGTAGGCGCGATGGGTCTGCCGGTTGAGCGTCATCACCAGCGCCAGCGCGTGCTCGGCCACGGCTTCGGGGGAATAGGCCGGCACCCGTGCGACGAACAGCTCCAGCGCTTTCGCGGTGGCCAGGTCCACATTGTTGAAGCCGGCGCAGCGCAGCAGGATGGCGCGTACGCCCAGCGCATGCAACGCGTGCAGAACCGGCGCGTCGAGGCGGTCGTTGACGAACACGCATACCGCGGCGCAGTCCTGTGCCAACGCAGCGGTATGCACGTCCAGCGCGGCATCGAGGTACACGAATGCAAAGCCCTGCCCGGCCGCATCGCGCTGGTTGGCCTCGTCGAGGAAGCGACGATCGTAGGGGCGGGCACTGAAAACGGCGATCTGCATGGACAGGCCTGGCTGGAATTCCCTGCCGACCATACCGCAGCACCTGCCCTGATGGGATGGTCCCGGCGATACGGATATCGCCGGGACCGAGTGCCCCTTAGAACCGGTAGCCCAGGCCCAGCATCACGCCGTTCTGGATCTGCCCGTCGCGGCGCTCACCCACGTAGTCGGCCATGATCGACAGGCGCTCGCTGGCGCGACTGGTCACGCCGACGTTCCAGGCCAGCACCTGCTCGCCCACGGCCTGGCTGCTGGCACCAAACACCAGGTCCGGGGCCGCAGCAAAGCCGGTGCTGTAGCGCGCCTGCGAATCGCCCAGCTCCTTCTGCCAGACCACGCGGGCACGCGGGGTGATGCGCTCAGCGTTGTTGCCTTCGAAGGTCTTGAACAGCTGCAGGCCGGCACCCACACGAATGCTCTCCAGGCTGCCGCTGCGGCCCACCAGCGCACCGGCGCCCTGCCCTTCATTGAAACGGGTGGCCGAGGTCCGTGCGTAGTCCACCACCGGCAGCAGCGGCTGGATCACCAGACCCTTTCCAGTGGTGAAGGAGAACGCATGCTCCACCCGTGCCGAGATGGCATCGTTGCTGTACTTCGCGCGCAGAGGCTGCTGCAGCCCATCAATGCCGCCGACACTGCGGCGGGTGTCATGCCGCAGGTCGGTGTAGCGCACGGCCGCCGACAGGTAGCCCCGCGAATAGGTCGCATCCAGGTAGCCGCCCACATCCAGCGCGCGTATGTCGCCACTGAAGCCGGAGCCGTCGCTGGCCTTGGTCGACATGTCGGCGGCGGCCACGCTCACGCCGAGGGTCACGCGGTCATCGGCCACGCGGGTATCGGCACCGATCACGATGCCGCCGACAGTGTGGCTCAGGCCGGCCACACCACCGTCGGCGTCGATGCGGCCATGGCTGGCGAAACCGCGCGCCCACAGGCCATGGCTGCGCCCCGCCACGCGGCTGTCGCCAGCAGCCTCGCCGGCCGGTTCAGCCAGATGCATGGCCAGCTGGTTGAACAGGCTGCCATGGCGCATGCCCGGCTGCGCCGACACCGACTGCGCCGCCTGCGAAGCCAACCCGTCTGCATCGCCGCCACTGCGCATCGCTGCCTGGTGCTGCTGCACCACGTTGCCGATGCTGCCGATCAGTGCATTGTCGGCCAGGCGCAGGCTGGCATGCGCATCACCGCGCAGGGCGCCAGCCTGCTGTGCGATCACATCGCGGTCGCTGAACTGCAGCGCGCCGAGCAACGACTTCAGGCCGCTGTCCTGGCGGTCCGCTGCAGCGGCCAGCGCGCGCCCCAGGCCGTCGCCGGAGGTGCCGTTGGCGAACAGGCCCAGCTGATCGAAGCCCGGGTTGGCGGTCAGCCACAGGCCGTCGGCGGTCTGGTTGACGTTGAAGCTGAGCAGCGAATTGTGGCGCGGGCGGAACACTTCACCGGCCGTGATGCTGGCGCTGTAGCCGGCATCGCCCAGCCGCACGGCATCCTGGAAGCCCCCCTGGTAGATCGGTCCTTCCACCAGGTCGCGACGGTAGGTGCCGGCATAGAAGCCCTGGGCCACGTTCAGCGCCAGATGTGCGCCCTGCGCGATCACCAGCGCGCCCTCCTCGGAGCCGCCATCGTAGAAGCTGCCGACGCGCAGGCGGCCACTGCCGGTACCACCGGTTTCGGTAACATCGAACAGCACCTGCCCGCCGGGCATGATGTTGACGTAGCCGTGGGTCACCAGATCACCACCACGCGGCATCAGCGTGCCGAACACGCGCAGGCGGTTGAAGCCATCTTCGCGGTAGGACGGGCCGGTGCCATCCAGCAGCGCATCGCTGTCGGTGCCGACCGATGCGATATCACCATGGCCGACCACGATGCTGCCCGGCATCACGCGCAGCTCGGGGGTGCGCAGCGCACCACCCTCCAGTGCGATGGTGCCGTTGTCCACCAGAATGAAATCGGCGCCAGTGGTTTCGGCGGTGCGCCAGGTAGCGCCATTGCTGACACGGATCACGCCCGCCGAACTGGCCAGGGTTGAGGCATCCAGATCGGCCAGCCGCAGCTGACCGCGCAGTTCATTCTGGACGTCGGGATCGGCGAGCAGCTGCTGCAACGACTGCGCGCCGATACCGTTCGCCCCCCCCGTGGAGACGTTGTACAGGCTCACCGCGTAGTTGATGTAGGTGCTGGCCCAGTCGGTGTTCCAGCGCGCGAAATCGTCGTCGACGAAGGCCTGCAGCTGGCGTGCGGTGCGCAGGTAGCCCGGGTTGATGTCGCCGCTGACGTTGCTGGTGACACGGAGGGTGTCGCCCGGATCGCGATAGCCTGCCGTGTTGATGATGTTGTTGCCGCGGATGTCCTGGCCCGGGAACGACTCCAGCTTGCTGCCGCTGCCATCCGGATCGAAGGTGACCGATGTACCCGTGGTGCGCGCCGGGTCGCGGAATACCAGCAGGCCATTGGGTTGAACCACTTCATACATCGCCTTGTGCAACAGGCCCGCATCCATCCCGCCGCCGTAGTTGCCTGTGTAGATCTGGGTCATGCGCGCTGACGGCGCATAGGTGATCTTGCCGCCACTGCTGGCGGCATGGATCTGCACCGAGTCGACCAGTGGCAGATCGCCGCCGAGGTAACGGTTGACGCCACCGGACTGCATGATCGAGCAGGACGAGATGCAGTGGCCGGACACGATGGTGTCCAGGCCCTGGGTGCGGATCACCGCCTGCAGCCACTCGCCGGCGATCAGCGCGCCACCATTGGATGTGCGCAGCACGACTTCGCGGATCGGACGGCCTTCAGCCCGTGCCTTGGCCAGCAGCGCGGGCAGCGCCACCACGTCGGCGACGGTGACGCCGCCGCTGAGGAAGACGCGATCGTCCCGCACGTGATAATTCATTGCCATGACGTCATCAACCGCCGCCATGGCGGTGATGCCCATCAGCCCGGCCAGGGCCAGGCTCAACTTCGAATGCTTCATGTGTTCTCTCTCCACCCGCAACACACGGGTCAGGAGTTCAACGTCCGGGCGGCGCAAACTCCCCCAGCGCACCAGCCCCCGAAACATGAATGCATTCACAATGGAATCAGGGGCCATGCACACTCTTCCCCATCCGGTCATCGTCGCGTAAAACTCGAAGACGCACCCGCTACCGACGCCCGAGGCCAGCCCTGTCCACCCCCTCTCCTCTGATCCATCGCGCGCCGGACCTGTCCGTGCCGACGGACGCGTTCATTGCGTTCGTACGGGAAGAACGCGCGCCGTTGTGCGCTTTCCTGCGCACGCGCGGCGTTGGGCCGGAGGATGCCGAGGACATCGCGCAGGACTGCATGGAGCGGCTGATCCGCTATCGCGCACACAGTGCCGACGAGCTGCGGTTGCTGCTGTATCGTATCGCCCGCAACCGCCTGGCAGACCGTGGCCGCTCGTCGCAGTCGCGGCCACACCTGTCCCTTGCCGAACACGATGGCGGCGACGAGCCCTCCAGCACGTCGCCCGATCCATTGCGCCAGGCCGAGTCCGGGCAGATGCTGTCCCTGCTGCGGCAGGCCCTGTTCAAGCTGCCCGAGCGCGCGCGCGAGGTGTACCTGCTCAACCGGATCACCGGCATGAGCTATACGCAGATCGCGCGGCACTGTGGAATCACCGCCAAGACCGTGGAAAAACATATCGCCCGCGCCCTGCAGGGCCTGCGCCAGGAACTCGGATCGGATCCGCTGCACAACGACAGGGACAACGGATGAGTCACGCCAGCCCCAGGGAAGACACCCTGCTGTTTGAACGCGCCAGCGCCTGGGTGGCGCGGCTGGAGGCTCCGGACTGCACGCCGGGCGAGCGAGAGAGGTTCGAGGACTGGCTGGCCGAGGACCCGGCCCATGTCAGCGCCTGGATCCAGGCCGAGACCCTGTTCCAGCGGGGCGAAGAACTGGCCGCTGACCCGTGGCTGCGCACCGCCGCAGCACGTGCGGCACGGCCGGCACAGCGTCGCTGGCTGCCGGCGGTGGCCGCCGCCGCAGGCGTCTGCCTGGCCATCGGGATCGGCTGGATGGTCGCCATCGACGGCAACCCCACACCGCTGCGCTATGCCAACGATTCCCACCAGCCCCGGCAGCAGACGCTGGCCGATGGCAGCGTGGCCACGCTGGATGCGGGCACCACGCTGCATGCCCGATTCGGTTGGCGCCATCGCAACCTGGTGCTGGAACGGGGCCGCGTGCAGCTGCAGGTCGCACCGTCGAGCAAGGCGCTGCAGCTGCGCGCCGGCGACAGCACCATCCGCGACATCGGCACCACCTTCCAGGTGGAGCGCCTGAACGACGGCCTGGTCGAAGTCGCACTGCTGGAAGGTGCGGTGGAAGTCAGCAATGGGGGGACGCAGCACACCCTGGCACCCGGCCAGCAGCTGCAGGTGCTGCCATCGGGCCGCTTCCAGCCCGGCCCGGCGCTGTCGTCCAATGCCGCTGCCGAAGGCTGGCTGCAGGGACAGCTGGTGTTCGATGCCACGCCGCTGTCGATCGTGGTCGAGCGCATGAACCGCTACGGTCGCACGCCGCTGGTGATCGCCGATCCCGAGATCGCCAGCCTGGCCGTGAGTGGCACCTTCCGTGCCGGCGATGCGCAGGAACTGCTGTCGGCGCTGGAACTGGGCTGGTCGGTAGCTGGCCAGACGCGACCGGATGGCGCGCTGGAACTGCGCCGCACGTACTGAGGAGGCCTGCAGTGAAGGCAGTACCGGGCGCGCTGCGGGAGGGGCTGCTCTGCACCCTGTTCTGCTTCGCGCTGAGCATCGCCGCGCTGCCCTCTGCCGATGCAGCCGAACAGGCCGGCACCCTGGAGGTCCATGTGGGTTCAGGCCCACTCGCACCGGCCCTGCAGCAATGGGCGCGCCAGAGTGGCATCGCCCTGCTGTTCGATGCGCGTGAACTGGATGGCCTGCGCACGGCCGGCACCCATGGCCAACGCGATGCGGCCGCGGCCCTGAAGGAACTGGTCGCCGGCATGCCGGTGACCATCCTGCGCACGCCTGCCGGTGGATTCGTCGTCCGCCGCACCCGGCCAGCACCGCCATCGCCCCCGCCGGTCGCGACGCGTGCGATGCCCGCGGTACCGTCGCCGGGCGGGGTGCCCGAGACGCCACCGCAGGTGGAGCTGGCGCCGATCCATGTCACCGGCAGCCGGCTGCCGCGCACCTCCGTGCAGACCACGCTGCCGGTGACCATCATCGACCGCGATGACATCCTGCGCAGCGGTTACGGCAGCCTGTTCGACCTGCTGCGGCACTTGCCGGGCATGAACGGCCACCCGGCGATGAGCACCTCGCGCAGTGGCGATTCGCAGTACCTGCCGGTGGGTGCGGCCACCACCACCAGCCTGGACGGCATGGGTCCGCGTGCGACCTTGTTCCTGGTCAATGGCCGGCGCCTGCCACGCTATCCGATGGTGTCGCTGGAACAGGGCGGGCTCACCGACCTGGGGGGCATCCCGCTCAGCTTCGTCGAGCGCATCGAACTGGTGCGTGGCGGTGCGTCGGCCATCTATGGTGCCGACGCGATGTCCGGCGTGGTCAACATCATCCTGCGTGACCAGGCCGATGGCCCTGAAGCCATGCTGCAGACCGGCCTGAGCGGGCGCGGCGACGCCGGCCAGTATCGCCTGCAGGCGGCCACCGGTGGCGTGCGCGGCGGAGGGGACCGCTGGTTCGCTGGCGTCGACCTGCATCGCATCGACCACGTGGCCGGCGATCGCCGCGAATGGCATGCGGAAACCTCGCAGTACCTGATCGGCGCGTTCCGCGATGGACGCTACTGGCCGGCAAAGCGCTGCGAAGGGCCATTGAAACGGCGCGATGGTGCCTGCTGGTTTGACAGCGCACGCCCGCGTTCGCTGCAACCGGCCTCGGACACCGCCTCGGCCTACCTGCGCTATCGGCATGAGCGCGGCGAAGGTCGCTACGCCTACGCCGAGGCGCGGGCCAGCCACAACCGGCAACGCTTCGACCTCGGCCCGACCGCCGTAGCCATCGGGCTTTATGGGTTCACCTTCAACAGCGTGCTGCGCGAAGCCGGCAACGTGCGTCCGCATGTACGTGCCACCGATGCCGACGTCACCTTCGGCATGGGCCGCGACCAGGGCCGCCGCAGCTGGGATGCCGGCATCAGCGCACAGCGCAGCGATGTCACCCTGACGACGTCCGGCACCGTGCGCGCCCAACCACTGCTGCGCGCTGCCGAGACGCTGGATTTCCTGCCCGGCTTCACCTCGTTGCCGGCAGAGACCGCCGCGCAGCTGTTCCCGTCGATCCGCAACCGCGGGCGCACCGAGCAGTGGCAGGGCTGGTGGGGCATGCAGCGCGAGTTGATGCCATTGGCCGGCGGTGCTGCACAAGTGGCCACCGGCATCGACCTGCGCCAGGAACGCTGGACGTCGCATCCCGACGCGCTGCTGAGCCAGGGCGACCTGGCGCTGGGCCTGCCACAGGAACAACGCCACCTGTCACGCCGCAGTGGCGGTGCCTACGCCGAACTCGGCCTGCCATTGGCGCGCACGCTGCGCATGGACCTGGCAGCACGCTGGGACCGCGATGGCGATTACCAGGCTTTCTCGCCCCGCGTGGGCGTACGCTGGAGCCCGACACCGCAGTGGTCATTCCTGCTTGCCACCGGGCGCGGCTACCGGGCCCCCAGCCTGTTCGAGCAACGGCGGCCGCCGGGCTATTTCGGCGCGATCGAACTACCCGCCTCCAGCGCACTGCCCAACTGCGCGCAGAGCAACGGCAACGGACGCTGCAGCGTAACCGTGGACGTGGTGGAGAACGATGCGCTGAAAGCGGAGCGGTCGCGCAGCCATTCCCTGGGTGCGACCTGGACACCGACCGATGCGTTTTCACTGTCGCTGACCCACAACATCGTCGAACTGCGCAACGAGATCCTGGCCCTGCAACCGGCCGACGCAGTGTGGAATTCAAGCACGTGGGAGTTGGACGAGGACGGCAACCTGCACAACCTGCGCCTGTCCTTCGACAACATCGGCCGCACCACGTCGCGCAACCTTGTTCTGCGCGGGGAGTACCACATCGACACCGGCAGCACCGGCCAGTGGCTGTTCTCGCTCGATGCGCTGAAGCAGCAGGAACTGCGCCGCGAGCGTGGCCATGAAGCGACGGTGGACCTGCGTGGCCATGTCACGCCAGCGATGGCCGCCGTGCTCAATGTGCAGTGGCAGAACAGCAACTGGGACATCGCCCTGCGCGGCAACCAGGTAGGGCGCACGCGTGCCTGGCTGCCCGGTGCGGAATGCCCGGAGGAACAGCGCGAGCAGAACCACTGCATGAATCCGCGGCAGCTGCGCTGGAACCTGCACCTGGCAAGGCGGCTGGGGCCGCGCTTGGTCGCCGCGCTGGACGTGCACAACGTGCTCGACACGCAACCGGTGAACTACCTGGTCGGCAATGGCGGCCAGATGCCGGGGCTGGACGATCCACTTGGCCGCTACTTCCTGCTGACCCTGCAGATCCGCTGAGCGTAGTACCCTACGCGCCCTGTTCCATCGGTCCCCCACCACCCCATGAAGGCCTATCTCTGGTTCTGGGGCGCGTTCCTGCTGTTCTTCGCGTTGCCCTTCCCCTGCATCCTCTACTTCGGCACGTCGTGGCCGGTGCCACTGGCCGACCGCAGCGCGCCATGGCTGGCCCTGCTGCTGCTCGCCCTGTCGCTGGCCCTGTGGCTCGCGTTGCTGCTCGCCTTCCTGCACTACCTGCTGCTGGGCCCGCCGCGCGCGCTGCATCGGGTGCGCACCATCCTGGCCGACGGTGAGCCGCGTGATGCGTTGATCGAACAGGCCGAGCAGACCGGCGTGCACGTGCGCGGCTTCGCGCAGTGGAGACTGAAGCTTGGCTTCCAGAACCTGTCCGGCACGCCGATCCATGAACAGATGCTGGTGGTGGACAGCAAACCGCAGCTGCAGCGTTTCGTGGCCGGCCAGCGCATCGAGGTTCGCCTGAGCCGGACGCCGGGTGCGTTCCCCAATGTGGTGCTGGAGGGCGCCCAGCCCGAACTTGATGTCGCCAGCCTCTGGCGCCGCGGCGCCGGCGTGGTCATCGGCATCGTCGTGGTTGCCAGCGCCTACGTGCTCGCCTATCGGCTGCAGAGCGAGGGCCTGGGCTGGACGTTCATGTCCTTCGGCCACCCACTGCTGGTGTGCCCGCTGGTGTTGTGCGGCTACGCCCTGGGCCTGCGCGTCCTGGGGCGCCTGCTGCAGGCCGATGCGCGCGGCGACGCGCTGAAGTACCGCGGCATCGGCGTGGATGCGAAGGTGCTGAAGCTGCGCCAGACCGGCACCTACCTCAACGAGCAGCCGCAGGTGGAGTTCCAGCTGGAGTACACCGACCGCGAAGGTGGCATACAGCAGGTGAGCGTGCGCCGCTTCATCCCGTTGATCGAGCTGGCCAACCTTCCACGCGAGCAGGTCACGCTGCTGTACGACCCGGAAGATCGCGGCAACGTTCGCCTGGAGGGTGTATGAAGCAGCCCCCCTCGACGCGACTGGTATTTTCGATGGTGCTGCTGTTGCTGGCCGGCGTCGCCGTTGCCGGCGGGGCACTGCAGACCCTTGCCGAAACGATGGGCCATTCGGTGCAGGATGACCGCGCAACCACGCCGATCACCACGCCTCCACCGCGCGAGCGGCCTGCTTCGCTCGCACCGATTCCCGAACCGCGGTCGATGCCGATGCCCGAACGCAGCAACCGCTTGTTCGATGCGGACTACCTGCTGGCCGCCCGCCAGGCACTGGAACAGATGCCAGCCCTGGCCGGGCACCGGTTGATGGTGTTCCACAGCATCCACTTCTACGATGATGGCCGCATCAATCTGGATCTGGTCGATCCGCAGCAACCTACGCACGTGGACAGCTACCACTTCGAGCACGGCCAGTGGCGCAAGGGTGACCCGGTCGATCCGCAGCGCTTCGCGCCCACCATCACCCTGCGCCGCAGCAGCACGGCGCTGGCCAACATCGATTTCGAGGCGGTGCCACGCGTGGCCCAGGCGCTGCAGGCGCAGCGCAACGCGCTGATGGCCACGCCGGGTGACGTCGGCCACGTCTATGTGATCGTGCGCAAGGGCGGCAGGCTGGTGTGGCTGCCGGATGACGTCGCCGGTGACCGCGAATCCGTGCGGCTGCAGTTCGATGCACAGGGCACCCTGCGCGGCGTTAGTCGCCGGTAGACAGCGCGATCCAGTCCAGCCCCGGCAGCCGGTACTCCAGCAGGTAGAGCAAGCATTTTTCGCTGACCATAAGACTGGAACTAGCGGGCAGCCAATGCGGATGCCCTCAACGGATCACAACTCCCAGTACTTGGAACCTTGGGCTTCATGCAGCCGGGATAGGAAGCCTGCAAGCGAGTCCGATGCTTCAGGCCAGTCTTTTCGCTCGTCCAAAGGCAGGCAGACCAGCACCGAACCTAAGGCGTTCATCACCAGTAGATCTGAGTCGCCGTAGAAGCGGCCAAATACGACATCGCCGCTCCGGAAATCCAACGGACGCGAACCAGCGAGAAAGGCCGTCTGAACGTATGCATCCTCGACGCTGAGCATCTCCATGCCCCATTGACCGAATTGCTCGTCCTTGAACAATTCCGCCGAAGCGTACCTGTCCCAGAATGCGAGCAACTGCGCTGAACAGCCCTGGAATCGTCGGTCTGCTGGTACCGCAGCACTGCGTTGTACAAAGGAAGATCGAAGCAGGAAAGGACACTCCCCATGCTGATGCATGGCGACCCGGGGCCGCGACCACTCCGCCCGTATGGCATCGATAACTGCAGCCAGCACGTTGATTTCCCTATCCATCAGAAAATCATAACGAGGCCACGCTACCGATGGCCAGGCACAACCGAACGGGCGATGGCGTATTGCGCGGCGTAGTAGGTGGACAGCACCAGCAGGCTGGCCAGTGGCAGGCCGCCGGCGAAGCGGTCCCAGGCCAGCAGCGAATCGCTGGCGACAAACAGCAGCGCGCCGGCGGCGGCCCAGCGTGCGCTGCGCGCCTCCACGGCATCGGGCTGCGGTCGGCGCCACTGCCGTGCAAGCGCCAACACTGCCATCGATGCCAGCACCACCACGTAGGCCAGCACCGGGATGCGCATCGGTGCCGGCAGGTGCGGCCACAGCCCCATTACGTTGAGCACGGCGAATGCACCCAGCAGCACGGTGGCGGCAAGCAATCCACCGCCCGCTCGCAGGCCCTCACGGAAGGCGACGATGTAGCAGAGGTGCGCCAGCAGGAACGCCACCAGCCCCGGTACGAACGCGTCCATCGGCAACATCAGCGCGATGTCACCCAGGCACGACAGCAGCATGCCGGCCAGCACCGCGCGCCGGTAGGACGGCTGCGCAGGATCACGCACCCGCCAGGCGATGGCAGCGATCAGCAGCGTGGTCGCCGGCTTCGCCAGCCAATGCAGCCAGCGCCCGTCACCGTGAAAGAACGCGCCGACGATGGCGAGGATCGCCATCAATAGGATCACGCCATCGCGGGCGCGCGGTTTCATCGCGCCTTCCACAGGTCCGCCAGGCGGTCAGGCTTGCCGGCGATACGCTCCAGCACCGGATACTGCAGGCCACCGTGGTAGTCGATGTTCATCGTCTCGATGCGGTCGAACTGCTTCACCAGCAGGACGATCGGCGCCTTGTCCTTGGCCGCCGTCGCCACCGCATCCTTCAAGCGCTGGCTGCTGTACTCGCGCCCGCCAACCGCAATCACCTTCATGCCGGGTGCAAGACCGGCGTTGAACGCCGGGCTGTCCCAGATCACGTCGCCGACCACGCCGCTGTCGAGCACGGTCGCGCCCAGCGAATAGGCCAGCAGTGCGGCCTTGGCACGCTTTTCCTGCGCCTTGTAGGCGTCGTTCGGGGTATCGCGGTAGACCAGCTTCCAGCCCGCCAGTTCCAGCCCCCCGGTCAACGAACCGTGGCCGTCCAGGCGCCCGCGCAGGAACGTCGTCCAGTCGTACGGCACGATGCCGTTCAAGGTCGCCACCACGTCGTCGAAGGTGTAGGGGTTGACGTCCCAGTCACCGTTGCCAACCCCGAAGAAGGCGCGCGCGAAGTCATCCAGGCTGCGGCGGTTGCCGCTCAGTTCGCGCAGCTTGCCCTCCACTTCCAGCCACAGCATCTGGCCACCGGAGTAATAGTCTTCGCTCATCTGGTAGTTGCGGTACGGCAACGTCCGGCGCTGGGCGATGGTCGGGTCGTTGGTGGTGTCCTGCAACGGGCGCCAGGCCAGGCCCGGGCGGCCGCGATCATAGGTCGCGGCCACATTGGCCAGCATGTCGCGCGCCTGCGCCGTCGACCACAGCCCCGAGCGTGCCGCCAGCACCTGTCCCCAGAACTGGGTCTGGCCTTCGTAGACCCACAGCAGGCTGTCGCCCATCGGCGTGTTGAAGTTGGCGGTGGTCAGGTCAGCGCCACGCCGGTACTTGCCGTTCCAGGAATGGGTGTACTCGTGCGGTAGCAGATCGCGCATCCAGGCGTTGTCGTCCCACTCGGTGAAGTAACCCGGGTCGGCACTGTTCTCGCTGGAACGGTGATGCTCCAGGCCGATGCCACCAAGACGGTCGGTCAACGCCAGCAGGAATTCATAGTGGTTGTAGTGGCGCGCACCGTAGAGCTTGTCGGCCTGCCGCACCAGTGCGCGGTGCAGGGTGATCTGTGCCTCGCTCGGCTTCAGCGACTTGGCCTCGTCGGCAAACACATTGAGGTGCACCGGCACCTTCGCGCCCGGATCGAGATCGATGCGCTGGTAGTGCTCGCCGGCAAACAACGGCGAATCGACCAGGTGGTCATAGGAGATCGGCTTGAACACCACGGTATCGCCGTCGCGGCGCGCGGTTTCCAGCGCAGTGGCAAACGACCAGCCCTTGGGTAGGATCACGCTGGCCTGCGCCTGCAGGTCGCGTGTATCGACGCCGGCCGGATACAGCGAGTTGGCATTCCACTGCAGGTTGAGCATCTCCGGGGTCATCACCACCCGGCCTTGGCTGCCGCCCTGCGAGGACAGGAAGTCGAAGTGGGCGACGATCTCGCTGACGCCCTCGGGCACGTCTACCTTGAACGCATAGACGTTGTACTGGTCGCGCTGCCAGGCCAACGGCTTGCCGTTGGCGGTCACGCGCAGGCCGGCCAGCTTGTCGATCGGCCCGGTGGGCGAATGGTTGCCGGGAATCCACTGCGGGTACAGCAGGGTCATCGGACCGGGTTTGACCGGTACGGTGGCGGTCACCTTGAAGATGCGGCGAGCGAGATCGCGCGCATCCACATCGATGCGCAGCAGGCCGGGAGCCGCGGCGTCGGCAGGCGGCGAGGTCTGCGCCAGTGCAGGCGAAGCAGCCAGCGCGAACAGCACGGACATCACCAGGGCTCGGGTCTTCATCGGGCAGCATCCAACAGCGGAGAATCCTCCGATGCTAGGCCTGTAAAGTGCCCTGCCCCATGGCCAAAGGTCATGGGGCGGTGCGCCCATCAGTGCATGCCAAAGGCGTGCGAACCAAGGTTCGCACCCACCTTGTGCTGGTTCGCACCCACCAGAGCGGTTTCGGTAGATCCACGCCATGCGTGGATGAGGCGCTTCCCGGTCAGTCGACCAGGCGCAGACGCAGTTCCTTCGGCAGCGCGAACACCATCGATTCCGGTTCGCCTTCCAGCTCGCCCACGCCGGTTGCACCCAGCTCGGCCAGGCGCGCCAGCACGCCATCGACCAGTACCTGCGGCGCCGAGGCGCCAGCGGTCACGCCGATGTGCTGCTTGCCCACCACCCACGCCGGGTCGATCTCGTGCGCACCGTCGATCAGGTACGACTCCACACCTTCACGGCGGGCCAGTTCGCTCAGACGGTTCGAGTTGGAGCTGTTCGGCGAACCGACCACCAGCACCAGGTCGCAGCGCTTGGCCAGGTCGCGCACGGCGTCCTGGCGGTTCTGCGTGGCGTAGCAGATGTCGTCGTTCTTCGGGCCCTGCATCGCCGGGAAACGCTCGCGCAGCGCATCGATGATGCCGCGCGTATCGTCCACCGACAGCGTCGTCTGGGTGGTGTAGGCGAAGTTGTCCGGCTGGTTGATGTGCAGCGTGGCAACCTGCTCGACATCCTCGACCAGGTAGATCTGGCCGGTACCGGCTTCGCGGTTCCACTGGCCCATGGTGCCTTCCACTTCCGGGTGACCGGCATGGCCGATCAGCACCACGTCACGGCCGGCACGACAATGGCGGGCGACTTCGAAGTGGACCTTGGTCACCAGCGGGCAGGTCGCGTCGAACACCTTCAGGCCACGGCGCTCGGCTTCCTGGCGCACGGCCTGGGAGACGCCATGCGCGCTGAAGATCACCGTGTTGTTGTCCGGAACCTCGTCGAGCTCTTCGACGAAGATCGCGCCGCGCTGCTTCAGGTCGTCGACCACGAAGCGGTTGTGCACCACTTCATGGCGGACGTAGATGGGCGCGCCCAGCGTTTCGATCGCGCGCTTGACGATCTCGATCGCACGATCGACACCGGCACAGAAACCACGCGGGTTGGCGAGCAGCACATCCATCAGTTCAATCTCCCGGCAGCGGCCGGCTTACGGTTTCGGATTGGCATTATCCGCCTTTTTGGCGGACTTGCCGTCGAACAGGCCAAACAGGGCGATGCCGATGGCACCCACCACGATGGCCGAATCGGCGATGTTGAACGAGGGCCAGGTATAGCTGCCCACGTACCACTGGATGAAATCGACCACATGGCCGTGCACCTGGCGGTCGATCACGTTGCCGATGGCACCGCCGATGATCAGCGCATACGGCACCGCAGCCTTCCAGTTGCCACGGGCGGTGCCGCGCAGCCACCAGGCCATCAGGCCGCTGATGGCGATCGCCAGCGCGGTGAAGAAGTACTTCTGCCAACCACCGGCGTCACTCAGGAAACTGAACGCCGCACCGGTGTTGTAGGTGCGGTACCAGTTCCAGAAGCCGTCGATGACCACCACCGGCTGGAACTCCGGCAGGCTCGACAGCACCCAGGCCTTGGACCACTGGTCCAGGCCGATGATGGCGGCCGACAGCAGCAGCCAGACCAGGGCGTTCGGATGCGGACGGGACGCGGCCATCAGAACCAGCTCCGCACTTCACCGGCACCGGTGATGTTGCTCACGCAGCGGCCGCACAGTTCCGGATGGTCGGCGTTGCTGCCGACATCGGCGCGATGGTGCCAGCAGCGCACGCACTTGGTCTTGGTGGTCGGCTGGGCGCTGACGAACACCTCGTCGGTGGTCGCCGGCCGCACCTGCACGTCGCCGCTGATGAACAGGAAGCGCAGTTCATCGGCCAGCGGCTGCCACTTCGCGGCCTGCTCTTCGCTGGCGGCGATGGTGATTTCCGCTTCCAGCGCGGCACCGATCGCGCCGTTTGCACGCATCGGCTCGAGCACCTTGGCCACCTGCTCGCGCACAGCCAGCAGCTGGTCGAAATCGGCGGCGTTGAGCTGGGCACCGGCCGGCAGCGGCGCCAGGCCGTCGTACCAGGTGGTGAACAGCACATGGCCGGCACGTTCGCCCGGCAGGTAGCCCCACAGCTCGTCGGCGGTGAAGGTCAGGATCGGCGCCACCCAGCGGGTGAACGCTTCGGCGATGTGGTACATCGCGCTCTGTGCCGAACGGCGACCGTGCGAATCGGTCGGCATGGTGTACAGGCGGTCCTTGGTCACGTCCAGGTACAGCGAGCCCAGATCCACGCTGCAGAAGTTCAGCAGCAGCTGCACGATCTCGGCCATGTTGTAGCCGTCGTAGGCCGTCTTGATCTTCTCCTGCAGCTCCCAGGCGCGATGCACGATCCAGCGGTCCAGCGCGACCATCTGCTCGAGCGGTTGCAGGTGCCGGGCCGGATCGAAACCGTCCAGGTTGCCGAGCAGGAAGCGTGCGGTGTTGCGCAGGCGGCGGTAGGCGTCAGCATTGCGCTTCAGGATTTCCTGCGACAGCGACATCTCGTTGCTGTAGTCGGCCGAGGCGATCCACAGGCGCAGGATGTCCGCGCCCAGCTTGTTCATGATGTCCTGCGGCTCGATGCCGTTGCCCAGCGACTTGGACATCTTGCGGCCGTGCTCATCCACGGTGAAGCCGTGGGTGAGGCACTGCTTGTACGGCGCGCGCTTGTCGATCGCCACGCCGGTCAGCAGCGAGGACTGGAACCAGCCGCGGTGCTGGTCGGAGCCTTCCAGGTACAGGTCGGCCGGCTTGCCGAAGCCACGCGCGGCGAGCACGCCTTCATGGGTCACGCCCGAATCGAACCAGACGTCGAGGATGTCGGTGACTTTCTCGTAGTCGGCCGCTTCGGCGCCGAGCAGTTCGGCGGCGTCCAGCGAGTACCACACATCGATGCCCTCGGCTTCGACGCGGTCGGCGACCTGCTGCATCAGCTCCACCGAGCGCGGGTGGATCTCGCCGGTCTGGCGATGGGTGAACAGTGCGATCGGTACGCCCCAGGTGCGCTGGCGCGAGATGGTCCAGTCCGGGCGACCGTCGACCATGCTCTGGATGCGCGCCTTGCCCCAGGTCGGGAACCAGCCGACAGTGTCGATCGCAGCCAGCGCATCGCTGCGCAGGTTGGCCTTGTCCATCGAGATGAACCACTGCGGAGTGGCGCGGAACACCACATCCAGCCGGCGCTTGCTGCCGGTGGTTTCGGCCAGCTGCACGGTCAGCTCGTTGTAGTGGTTGCGGGTGAGCCGGCGTTCGCCCCACGGCTGTTCCCAGGTGTCA
>NZ_JBHHMJ010000500.1:0-2644 GCF_042136455.1 Stenotrophomonas sp. 3diitr2024 | reverse complement strand
CGCTGGCCGGCTGCCGTCGTGTATCTGAGCACGATTGGGGTTGCCGGCCAGCGGCCGGCACTACCCGTTTCCGCTGCGCGGAAACAAAAACGCGCCCCGTGGGGCGCGTTTCCGCAGCTGTCGCTGGAAAGAAGGCTTATGCCTTCTTTTCCGCTTCCAGCTGCTTCCTGATCTGCGCATCGACCGCCGCAATGGCGGTCATATTCAGGATCCGGCGCGAGGTCGCGCTGGTGGTCAGGATGTGCACTGGCTTGTTCACGCCCATCAGGATCGGGCCGATCGCCACGCCGTCGGTGAACACCCGCACCAGGTTGTAAGCGATGTTGGCCGCTTCCAGGTTCGGCAGCACGAACAGGTTGGCGCGGCCCTGCAGGGTCGAGCCCGGCAGCAGCTTCTGGCGCAGCGCTTCATCCCATGCGGTGTCGCCCTGCATTTCGCCATCCACGTTCAGGCGCGGGTTGCGCTTGAGCAGCAGCTCGCGCACCTGGCGCATCTTCAGCGCATCCTTCGAATCATGGCTGCCAAAGTTGGAGTGCGACAGCAGCGCCACCTTCGGCTCGATGCCGAACAGCTTCATGCGATAGGCCGCCTGCAGGGTCGCCTCGCACAGCTGCTCGGCGGTCGGATCTTCCTGCACGTGGGTATCGACGAAGAAGAACACGCCCTGCTGGTTGATCACGCCGGTCATCGCCGAGGTCGAGGTGACCTTCGGCTCCAGCGGCAGCACGCTGCGCACGTAGCCCAGCTTCTTGTGGAAGCGACCGACGATGCCGGTCAGCATCGCATCGGCCTCGCCACGGGCCACCATCACCGCTGCGATCAGGGTCGGGCGCGAACGCATCAGGTTCTTCGCCGCGGCCACGGTCACGCCACGACGGCCGGTCAGGCCGTGGTAGTACTGCCAGTATTCGTTGAAGCGCGGGTCGTCGTTGATGTTGGTGACTTCAACGTTCTCGCCGATCTTCAGGCGCAGGCCCAGGCGCTCGATGCGCGACTCGATCACTTCCGGGCGGCCGATCAGGATCGGATGCGCCAGGCCGTCATCGACCACGTTCTGCACCGCCTGCAGCACCACTTCCTCTTCGCCCTCGGCGTACACCACGCGCTGCTTGTCGCTGCGCGCGCGGTCGTACACCGGCTTCATCATCAGGCTGGTGCGGTAGACGAACTGGGCCAGCTTGTCGCGGTAGGCGCCCATGTCCTCGATCGGGCGCGAGGCCACGCCCGAATCCATCGCGGCCTGGGCCACGGCGGCCGACAGTTCCACCAGCAGGCGGCGGTCGAACGGGCGCGGGATCAGGTATTCACGGCCGAAGCTCGGGGTCTCGCCGCCGTAGGCCGAACCCATGTCGGTGGCTGCACGGCGTGCCAGTGCAGCGATGGCACGCACGCAGGCGATCTTCATTTCCTCGTTGATCGCGGTGGCGCCCACGTCCAGCGCACCACGGAACAGGTACGGGAAGCACAGCACGTTGTTGACCTGGTTCGGGTAGTCCGAACGGCCGGTGCCGATGATCGCGTCCGGACGCGCAGCGCGCGCCACCTCCGGCATGATTTCCGGGGTCGGGTTGGCCAGCGCGAAGATCACCGGATCCGGCGCCATGGTCTTGACCATGTCGGCGGTCAGGATGCCCGGTGCCGACAGGCCCAGGAAAATGTCCGCGCCGTCGACGATCTCGGCCAGGGTGCGCTTGTCGGTGTCACGCGCATAGCGCTGCTTTTCCGGGTCCAGGTCGGTACGACCGGTGTGGATCACGCCCTCGCGATCGAAGGCCAGGATGTTCTCCGGCTTCAGGCCCAGCTGCACCAGCATGTTCACGCAGGAAATGCCGGCCGCGCCCATGCCCGTGGTCGCCAGCTTCACTTCCTCGATCTTCTTGCCGGTGATCGCCATCGCGTTGAGCACGGCCGCGCCGACGATGATCGCCGTGCCGTGCTGGTCGTCATGGAACACCGGGATCTTCATGCGCTCGCGCAGCTTGCGCTCGACCACGAAGCATTCCGGCGCCTTGATGTCCTCCAGGTTGATGCCGCCGAAGGTCGGTTCCAGCGAGGCGATGATGTCGACCAGCTTGTCCGGGTCGGTCTCATCCACTTCGATGTCGAACACATCGATGCCGGCGAACTTCTGGAACAGCACGCCCTTGCCTTCCATCACCGGCTTGCCGGCCAGCGCGCCGATGTTGCCCAGGCCCAGCACCGCGGTGCCGTTGGAGATCACCGCCACCAGGTTGCCGCGGGCGGTCAGCTCGCTGGCCTGCTGCGGGTCGGCCTTGATCGCTTCACAGGCGTACGCCACGCCCGGCGAATACGCCAGCGACAGGTCGCGCTGGGTCAGCATGGGCTTGGTAGCGGAAACCTTGATCTTTCCCGGCGGGGACATCCGGTGGTAATCGAGGGCGGCCTGTTTGAAATCTTCGTTGGACATCGATGTGGGTTACATGAATGGGCAGAAGGGACAGGGGATGATACCCCCGTTGGAGCGTCCGGACCTGTCGCTATCCTGTCGCAAGCATGCTGCGACCGCACAATTCCGTGCCGTATGCGACGGTACCGCGATACCAGCTTCGGCGCTGCCCATGACAGCCATGGGACGCCCTGAAACGCCGCGGGGCCGTACCACTGACGTGATCGGCCCCGCGGT
>NZ_JBHHMJ010000489.1:0-2805 GCF_042136455.1 Stenotrophomonas sp. 3diitr2024 | reverse complement strand
CCGCTGGCCGGCACGCACTCGGATTCCTGGATGCCGGCCAGCGGCCGGCACTACCGGCATCGTTTACCCAACCATGAGAAAATGCCCCACATGAACACTGCTACGTCCCCGCAGGCGCGCGGCTCCGGCCGCCGGACCCTGGTGCTGCTGTTTGCCGTGTTCTTCGGGGCGATGGCGCTGGCCGCGGTATTGCGATTCTCCGGCTGGCAGCCCACCGGCCACCGCAATGCGGGACAGCTGCTGAAGCCGCCGGTCGATCTGCGCCAGCAGACGCCGACCCTGGCCAGTGGCCAGCCCTATCCTTGGAACCCCGAGGCCCGCACCTGGCGCCTGCTGGTGGCACCGGCCGGTGCCTGCGACGCGCAGTGCGTCACTTTGTCGCAGGGACTGGGCAAGGTGTGGCAGCTGTTCGGCCATAACGCCGATAATGTCGAGATCCTGTGGCTGGGTACGCCACCGGCGTCGATCGCCTCGCTGCCCGCGCTGCGGCCGCTGGCTCCGTCGCCAGCCCTGCGCGCGGCGTTGCCGGGCGTCGATGATCCGGCGGGACTGCCGGTCTACGTGATCGATCCGAACGGCTTCGTGATCATGCGCCATGCCCCGGGTTCCGACCTGGGTGGCCTGCGCAAGGACATGGCCACGTTGCTGAAACTGAAGTGAGTCCCGTTTGATGAGCCTTTCCGCGCGTCCGGCGCTGCACCGCAATTTCCACCGCCTGGCGTGGTTCGCCATGATCATGACCGCGAGCACGATCATGTTCGGCGCGTTCGTACGCCTGTCCGATGCCGGCCTGAGCTGTCCGGACTGGCCGACCTGCTATGGCCAGGCCACCTGGCCGCAGCACGTGGAAGAGACCATCGGCCACCCGGCGGCGGAGATTCGCCCGCTGGAGACCCACAAGGCCTGGCGTGAGCAGGTGCACCGCTTCCTGGCCGGCGCGCTGGGCATCGAGATCCTGACCCTGGCCCTGCTGGCCACGCGCAAGCGCCGCTTTGGAACCACGGCAGTGGTGACCGCCTGCGTGCTGGTGGCCGCTGGCATACCGCTGTACATGATGGGCTGGCATGGCACCGCCAGCGCATTGGCTCTGGTCGGCGAGGCGATCCTGCTGATCGCCGCGCTGCGCTGGAGCAACATCGACCTGGCACGCGCTGCACTGCTGACCCTGGCGGTGGTGATCTTCCAGGCCCTGCTGGGCATGTGGACGGTGACCCTGCTGCTCAAGCCCATCGTGGTGATGGGGCACCTGCTGGGCGGCATGCTGATGTTCGCGCTGCTGGCTTGGATGGCGTGGCGTGCCACGCACATGCCGATCACCCTGGCCGAGGCGCCGAAGCTGAAGTGGCTGCTGCGCATCGGCCTGGCCGTGCTGGTCACCCAGATCGCCCTGGGCGGCTGGGTCAGCGCCAACTACGCGGCGCTGGCCTGCGGCGGTGGCAGCGCCTCGCTGGACAACTTCCCGCGCTGCGCCAACCAGTGGTGGCCGCAGCACAACTTCGTCGAAGGCTTCACGCTGTGGCGTGGCATCGGCGTGGATTACGAAGGCGGCGTGCTCGATGGCGCCTCGCGTATCGCCATCCAGATGGCCCATCGCCTGTTCGCCGTGGTGGTGGCCGTCTACCTGCTGTGGCTGGGCGTGCGCCTGTTCCGTTTGCCGAGCATGCGCGGCTGGGCCAGCGCGCTGATCGCGCTGCTGGTGCTGCAGGTCACCCTCGGCATCCTCAATGTGAAGCTGGCGCTGCCACTGGAAGTGGCCGTGGCCCACAACGGCGTGGCCGTTGCCCTGTTGTTCGTGCTGGTCAGCCTGCTGGCCCGCCTGCGCGCCCCGGACTGATTCCATGTTTTCCAACTACCGCCAGTACTGGGACCTGACCAAGCCCAAGGTCGTCGCCCTCATTGTCTTCACTGCCCTGGTCGGCATGGTCCTGGCTGTCCCGGGCGTGCCCAGCTGGGAGCAGGTGCGCGCCGGCCTGCTCGGCTTCCTCGGCATCTGGCTGGCCGCTTCGGCGGCCGCTGCGATCAACCAGTTGCTGGATGCGCACATCGATGCGCAGATGGCACGCACGTCGTGGCGCCCGCTGGTGGTCGGCAAGGTCAAGCCATGGCAGGTGCTGGTGTTCGCCGGCGTGCTGATCGTGCTGTCGATGACCATCCTGGTGCTGTGGGTGAACCTGATCACTGCGGTGCTGACCTTCGCCTCGCTGATCGGCTACGCGGTGATCTACACCGTGTACCTGAAGCGCGCGACCTCGCAGAACATCGTCATCGGTGGCCTGGCCGGCGCGATGCCGCCGATGCTGGGCTGGGCTGCGGTGACCGGCATGCAGGGCTCGTCGGACTGGGCATACTCGTCGCTGCTGGTGCTGATCATCTTCATCTGGACGCCACCGCATTTCTGGGCGCTGGCGATCTTCCGCCGCGAGGACTATGCCAAGGCGGAGATCCCGATGCTGCCGGTGACCCACGGCGTGGCGCACACCCGCAAGCAGATCATGGTGTATTCGGTGGTGCTGGCGCTGGTCTGCCTGTTGCCCTACCTGGTGGGCATGAGTGGTGCGTTCTACCTGGGCGGCGCGATCGTGCTCAATGCCGTGTTCCTCTGGTACGCCTGGCGCATGCTGAACCCGCCGGACGAGCTGTTCTCGATGAAGATGTTCTATTACTCCATCGTGTACCTGATGGCGCTGTTCGCCTTCCTGCTGGTCGACCACTGGATCCTGCCCTGGTTGTAAAGCGCCACCTGTAGAGCCGAGCCCATGTTCGGCTGAGGGGGGGATTGGAAGAGCAGCCGAGCGTGGGCTCGGC
>NZ_JBHHMJ010000486.1:0-11470 GCF_042136455.1 Stenotrophomonas sp. 3diitr2024 | reverse complement strand
ATGCGCCTGGCGCTGCGCATGAGCGACAGCGCCAGGTACATCGCCGGGGTGGTGTGGATCCCGACGAACGCGTTGGACTTGATGGATAGATCCACGCTATGCGTGGATTCCACAGTAGATCCACGCCATGCGTGGATATTGGCAAACCAGGCGACACGATTTCGGAAGAGTTGCATGGAGTCTTCCTGCAGCTTCATTCGAAGATTGCAGCCCTTGTCTGGTTGGACCCCGCCAATGCATGTTTTCCCGAACGACAGCTCTCTGGATTCAGCGTGCCGGTCGACTTCCAGTGAAGCTGCCAAGGCGCTCTTACGCTTGAAAGGCGGCCGGATTGCCGATGACGCGATCTCCGTCATCGAGGACTGGATCGAACCATCGTCTCCTGTGGCGACGGCGAGCCTGCTGGCTGAACTCGATGAAAGAATCGAGATCCATCGCAGCAATGGTGATCAGACGCTTCTGCGCACCACGCTGAAAGCGCGAGCGATGATCGCCGCGTCCACCGACGAAGAGCCTGGTGAAGATGCGCGGGAATCATCGTTCAGGATAGTACCCGCAGCATCCCTCATCGGAGACTGGCACTCGGACGTCGAAACGAGTTGCCTGATCGTTGATGGAGATCTGAGCGTCGAAGGCGTGCTGGCGCTCAATGACCTGGGCGAGACGTTGTGTGTAATCGTTCTGGGTAACCTCAGCGCCCGTAATCTTGACTGCGGCGGTTGGGTCTTTGTGCGCGACGATCTCGCATGTGAGCATCTCCATGCGTGCTCGCTCAACGACGGAGTTCTGGCCGTGGGCGGAAGTATGAGCGTGCAGACGTATCTCGAGATAGGCACATACACGCAGGTCGGTCTTGATCTTCGCGCCAGGTTCCTTTCCACCGTCCAGAACGAAATCGTCGTTGAGGGGGCGGTTCACTGCCCGGATTTCAGTAGACGATCCGATCCTGACTACCTGTCTGAATGGGTAGATCCCGAGCTTCTTGAGCGGGTCGAATCTGACAGCGATGGCTGTGAGAGCCCGTGGACCTTCTATCCTTCGGAGGCCTACCGGCAGCGCATCATCGCGAGCAGGAGCCCCATGAGTCCCAAGCTGCGCGATTGAGCCGGGCGCGTGCCCCGCCGTGCGAACCTCAATGCACTTCGTCGTGGTACACGAACTTCGGCATTTCCCAGCGATAGTGGATCGCCAGCAGGCGCAGCGCGAAGCCGCCGCCCAGGCAGCACAGGATCGCGGTGGCGTCGGCCACGCCCCAGTGCAGCAGCAACAGATACGCCGCGCCGGTCAGCAGCGCGATGATCGCGTACAGCTCCTTCTGGAAGATCAGCGGCACCTCGTTGCAGAGGATGTCGCGCAGCACGCCGCCGAACGCGCCGGTCAGCATGCCGGCGATCAGCACGATCGGCATCGCATGGCCGGCCTCGCGCGCGATCGAGCAGCCGATCAGGGTGAAGGCGATCAGACCCAGGCCATCGAGCACCAGGAAGGTGCGCCGGAAGTGGTGCATCCAGCGCGCCACCCAGGTGGCGATCAGCGCCGCGCACACGGTGAAACCCAGGTACTCGGGATGCTTCACCCAGCCCAGCGGGTAGTGGCCGAGCAGGATGTCGCGCAGCGAGCCGCCCCCGAGGGCGGTGACGCAGGCGATCATGACCACACCGAACAGGTCCATGCGGCGGCGGCCGGCAGACAGTGCACCGGTCATGGCTTCGGCGGAAATGGCAACCAGGTAGATGATGGACAGCAGCATGGAACAGGCTCCGGGCGCGGTGGGGCCGGCCATGCGCAACTGCCACCACTGCCTGCGCAATGACGGGATGACGATGACCGGTGCCGCTCCCGCTGTCCTTTTGCCTGAGAGTTCAGCGGCGTTGGCCGCGTGCCCCTTCGGCGGATCGTCCCGGGCGTGCCCGGTGACCTCTCTCCAGCTCGGCGAGTCGAATGCATGGTTGGTGGGATTCCAACCCACCGGCCTGAGCGATCATGGGAGCCTGCGCCTTCGGCGGGCGCCAGCGCGGCGCCACTCTCCTGCATTCGGGCGCCAGTATATCCGCTGCAGTGCAGCACGGCATAATCCGGGCATGGCCCCGTCCCTCCGCCCGTGGTTCCTGTACCTGCTCGAATGCCGCGATGGCAGCTATTACGCCGGCATCAGCACCGACGTGGATGCGCGTTTCGCCGCCCACCAGGCCGGCAAGGGCGCGCGCTACACCCGGGCCCGGCCACCGCTGCGCGTGCTGGCCGTGCGCGAATGCCCGGACCGGGCCGCCGCCTCACGCGCCGAGTGGCAACTCAAGCAGCAGCCCCGCGAACGCAAGCTGGCCTGGCTGCAGGCGCCGGTCCTGTAGATCCACGCCACGCGTGGATGGGCTACCCGGCCCATGCGATGATCGCCCCGCGCCCAGAGCTGGAGACCCGGATGTCCACGATCGCCCTGCTGTTCGCTCTTTCCGCAGCAACGAGCCCTGCCCCCGACCCGGCCACCATCGCGGCCATCGAAGCCACCTGCCACGACTACGTCGACGGCCAGCTGGAGGCGGACCCACAGCGCGTCGCCCGCTCCCTGCATCCGGACCTGGCCAAGCGCGCTGTGCTCGGCGATACACCCGACGAACGCCTGGGCCTGCGCCGGATGTCGAAGGAAGAACTGGTCTCGCTGACGAAGCAGGGCGCGTTGAAGACCCCGAAGGATCAATGGGATCGTCGCTGCACGGTGCTGGACGTGACCGGCAACGCGGCCTCGGTGCGGCTGGAGACCCCGTGGTTCGTCGATTACTTCCACATGGGGCGCTTCGACCAGCGCTGGGTCATCGTCAACGCGTTGTGGTATCCAAAGCCGAAGGCACAGTGAGCGATGCGTGCCGCCGGCAAAGCATGGATCTCTGTCGTCGTGCTGGTCGCCGGCATCGCGCTGTTGCCTGGCCTGCTGTACCTGCTCGGGCTGGCATTGGCAGGCGGTCGGCCGACGCCGGCCGAACGCGCGCCCAGTGGTGTGGCAGCGTGCAGCAGTGAACCACGCGCGGGATACCAGCCGATGAATCCCTGGCGTTTCGCCGCGCAGTTCTTCGACAAGGACGTGATGAAGAAGAAGGTGCCGGAAGTGGAGCGGGAGGCCTTCTGGATTGCCCGACGCCACCTGTGGCGGCAACCACAGCGCGGCATGCCGCGCTGGCATCTCAGCAGTACCGCATTGACGATCTGGATCACCCGGCATTGGAGTACTGCGCAGATTGCCGACACCGCGAGGAAGGAGGACTTCTGCCGGACCTGGTCGAAACGGCGGGTGCCCGGTGGCCCGATGAGGAAGTAGAGCCACGCGGTGTGCGAATGGTCCTACTCTCCGCTACGCTGTGTCGTATACGGCACTAAAGTGAATTCGTAGCACGAAACCTCTCGTTTGCCGCTGAGCAACTTGTCTGGAAGTCGCGACCGCGAAAAATCACCTTATCCCAGACGCCCGGCTTGATTTCATCCCGGTCTGTGGCCAGGCACAGTGGGTGGAATAGTTGCCACGAAAGTTGAATTGCGGAAGGCTGATGCCATCAGACAGACAGCACACTCATGAGAAAGCAGATCAGATGCATTGTTTCGAGCGAATCTCCGGGTGTCAGCAGAACGCTCGATATCTTTGAAATTAACCGTATGTTGGACTGCTACCTGCAGACGAAGATCGATCAGGTGAACGTTGCGGATCTGGGAGGTTGGCGATTGCAGATGTTCGTCGTCATCCGGAACACCGATTCCATTGGAGTTTTCAAACGCACGAGTCGATACCCCTCCGACATGGAGTTCTTGGTCAGTATTTCGATTCCGGTTCCCAGCATCAAGGTCGTGGGGTACGGCCTGCCCGACCATGCCATGTATGGACTAGGCTTCTTCCATCCCGTGAATGAAGCGAAGTCCCACGTCATCAATCCGCAGTTTGCAGACTACGCAGGGCTGCAGGAGTACTTCGTGGGTAGCGCTGAGCGTGCTATCGACATGGCATTTGATTTGGGCTTCAAGTGCAACGGGAAAGTGATTCGATACGTTGCTTGACGAGAGCGGCGGGAAGCACAGCAACCATTCCTGACTACGGCTTCTCAAAAATGCAGGAAGCTGACGCATGGATGAAGATGGGGGATGTGCGAGTACTCATCCACGCATGGCGTGGATCTACTGCAAGGGGTCAGAGCCCTTTCCTGCGGAAAAGGATCCGACCCCCCGTTGCATGCAGCCCTACCGCCTCGGCCGCCGGTCGTCGCGGTCATCACCGAAGATGATGCGCGCACTGCGCTGGTAGCTCCAATACGCGACCGCCCAGTTCAGCAGCACCACGATGCGGTTGCGGAAGCCGATCAGGAAGAACACGTGCGCGGCCAGCCAGAACCACCACGCCAGCACGCCCGATAGCTGCAGTCGGCCCAGGTGCACGATCGCGGCCATGCGGCCGATGGTGGCCAGGTTGCCGTAGTCCGCGTACTTGAACGGACCGGGTGCGGGCGTGCCGTGCAGGCGCGCGCGGATGACCTCGGCCACGTACTTGCCCATCTGCTTGGCGGCCGGTGCCACACCGGGAACCGGCTTGCCGTCGGCCTGGCTCAATGCGGCCAGGTCGCCGGCCACGAACAGCTCGGGGTGATCGGGCAGGGTCAGGTCCGGTTGCACCGGCACGCGTCCGGCGCGGTCCAGTGGCACGTCCAGCGTGCGCGCCAGCGGTGAAGCGGCCACGCCGGCGGCCCAGACCACGGTGCGCGCCGGTATGAACTGTTCGCCGAGCTTGAAGCCCTGGCTGTCGATGTCGCTCACCGGGGTTCCGGTCAGCACTTCCACGCCCAGTTTTTCAAGTTGGCGGCGCGCCTTCAGCGAAAGCACATCCGGGAACGAGGACAGCACGCGCGGCCCAGCCTCGACCAGCCGCACCCTGGCGCTGGCCGGGTCGATGTGGCGGAATTCGTTGCGCAGCGTGTGGCGCGCGATCTCGGCCAGGGTGCCGGCCAGTTCGACGCCGGTGGGACCACCACCGACGATGGCGAAACTCAGCCACGCCGCCTTCTTCGCCGGGTCCGGTTCGGCCTCGGCGCGTTCGAACGCCAGCAGCAGCTTGCGGCGCAGCGCGATGGCATCGTCCAGTGTCTTCAGGCCGGGCGCATCATCGGCCCACTGATCGTTGCCGAAGTAGGCGTGGGTGGCGCCGGTGGCCAGCAGCAGGCTGTCGTAGTCCAGCGTGCTGCCATCGGCCATGCGGATCTGCCGCGCCTGCTTGTCGATGGCCACCACTTCGCCGAGGCGGACTTCCACATTGCGCTGGTGGCCGAGGATGTGGCGCAGCGGTGCGGCGATATCCGGCGCGGACAGGCCGGCGGTGGCCACCTGGTACAACAGCGGCTGGAACAGGTGATGGTTGCGGCGATCGACCAGGGTGATGCGTATGCGCTCGCGGGCCAGGGCACGGGTGGCCCAGAGACCGGCAAAACCGCCGCCGACAACGACCAGGTGGGGAACGCGTTCGCGACTCATCGACTCACTCCAGTGGGGGCATCGGGGGAAGCGCCTGGCATCTTCGCACGGCGGCCACCTGTCACGTCAGCGCCGGCCCGGATCGGCGATACTCGGGTTCAGGCAACGGCCCGTGAGGAGCCCATGAGCGAACCGGAAAAGCGCATCGCCCTGTTGATCGACGCCGACAATGCGCCGGCCTCGAAGATCGACGAGGTCCTGGCGGAAGTCGCCCGCTACGGCGTGGCCAACGTGCGCCGTGCCTACGGCAACTGGAAGAGCCCGCGACTGAAGGGGTGGGAAGCGGTGCTGCATGAGTATGCGATCCGCCCGATCCAGCAGTTCGCCTACAGCAAGGGCAAGAACGCTTCGGACATGGCGATGGTGATCGATGCCATGGACCTGCTGTACGCGCGCAACCTTGATGGCTTCGCCATCGTCTCCAGCGATGCGGACTTCACCCCGATGGTGATGCGCCTTCTGACCGATGGCGTGAAGGTATATGGCTTCGGTGAGAAGAAGACGCCCGAGCCATTCGTCAATGCGTGCTCGAAGTTCACCTACCTGGAGGCACTGGGCCAGACCCATGCCAGCGTGCCCGATGCCGAACAGGCGTCCAGCGAGCAGGCCTCGAACGAGCCGGTGACCAACGACGATGCGCGTCCGCGCAAGAGCGGTGCGGAAATGCGCAGTGACACCCGGCTGGTGAAGATGCTGCGCCGTGCGGTGTCCGCGGCCGAGGGTGAGGATGGCTGGTCGCACCTCGGCCCGGTCGGCAGCCAGATCGGCAACCAGGCCTCGTTCGATCCGCGCAACTATGGCTACGGCAAGCTCAGCGACCTGCTGGCGGCGATCGGCCTGTTCGAGCTGAAGAAGGACGGCAAGTCGTCCTACGTGCGCGCGCTGCCAAAAAAGAACAGGTAGTGCCTGCCGCTGGCCGGCAATGCCCGGATGCCAGATCCCGCATCCGGCACGCACATCTCCGCCCGATCAGGCGTATCGTTGCCGCTCGCATTGCCAGCAAGGAAAACCCGCATGTTGAAGATCTGGGGCCGCCGCAATTCCAGCAACGTCCGCAAGGTACTGTGGTGCGCCGAGGAAATCGGCCTGACGTACGAATCCATCGAAGTCGGTGGCAGCCATGGTGGTACGCAGACCCCGGAGTACCAGGCGATGAATCCCAACGGCCTGGTGCCGGTGATCGAAGACCACGGCTTGCCGCTGTGGGAATCGAACACCATCGTGCGCTACCTGAGCGCCCGCTATGCACTGGGCACCCTGTACGCTGAGGACCCGATGGAACGCGCCCAGGCCGAGAAGTGGATGGACTGGAGCACGTCGCGGATGGCGCCGCTGTACAGCGACCTGGTCTGGGGCATCATGCGCACCGCGCCGGCCGACCGCGATGAAGCGCGGATCAATGCCGCCATCGTGCGCGCCGGTGACTACCTGGCGATGGCCGACGCTACCCTGGCCAGGCAGCCGTGGCTGTCGGGCGAGAAGTTCGCGATGGGCGACATCCCGCTGGGCTCGCTGGTCTACGCCTGGTACGAGCTGCCGATCCAGCGACCGGAGCTGCCGCATCTGGCTGACTGGTATGCGCGGCTGCGTGAGCGCCCGGCCTACCAGCGCGGCGTGATGTCGCCGCTGACGTAAGCGAAGGCGTCCGGGGTCAGAGCCCTTTTCTGCGAAAAGGGATCCGACCCCAGGGCATCGGGGTCGGATCCCACCCGACGGGTGGGCTCTGACCCCTCAATACAGGTCCGTTGGATCCACATCCAGCGACCAGCGCACCTTGCGTGCTTCCGGCAGCGCATACAGCTGCGGAACCAGCTGCGCGAGCACGCCATGCAAGGGTGGCCGCTGCGGCGCCGACAGCAGCAGCTGTGTGCGCTGGTAGCCCGCGCGCCGCGGCATCGGCGCCGGCATCGGGCCGTACGCCTCCACCACATTCTGCTCGCCCAGCAACTGCCGCGCAGCCAGCAGGAACGCATTGGCGTGCTCGACCTGCTGCGCTTCGGCGCGCATCAGCGCCAGGTGCGCGAACGGGGGGAACCCTGCGGCTTGCCGCTGGTTCAACTCGGCCTGCGCGAACGGGTGGTAGCCACCGCTCACCAGGGTTTCCAGCAGCGGGTGACCCGGGTGATGGGTCTGCAGCCAGACCTCGCCGGGGTCACGCGCACGTCCTGCACGACCGGCCACCTGGATCAGCTGCTGCGCCAGCTTCTCGCTGGCGCGGAAGTCGGCGGAGAACAGGCCTTCGTCGATGCCGACCACCACCACCAGGGTCAGCTTCGGCAGGTCGTGGCCCTTGGCCAGGATCTGCGTGCCGACCAGGATGCCGGGCTGGTCGCCCAGTTTCGCCAGCTGCTGCTCCAGCGCATCGCGGCGTGAGGTGGTGCCACGGTCGATGCGCACCACCGGGAAATCGGCGAAGGCGGCGGTGAGGTGTTCTTCCAGGCGTTCGGTGCCGATGCCCTGCGGCTGCAGCGCCAGGCTGCCGCAGGCCGGGCATGCCAACGGCGCCGGTTGGCGCGCGCCACAGTGGTGGCACTGCAGGCGTCGGCCGCCGCCATGCACGGTCATCGGCGCATCGCAGCGCTGGCAAGGCGCGGTCCACCCGCAGTCGTGGCACAGCAGCACCGGTGCGTAGCCACGGCGGTTCTTGAACACCAGCACCTGCTGGCCACGCTGCAGGTGTTCGCCGATGCCGGCCAGCACATCGGCCGAGAGGCCATCGTGCAGCGGCCGCTTGCGTACATCGAGGATGCGCACGCGCGGTGGCCGCGCATCGCCGGCGCGCTGCTTCAGGCGCAGGTGCGTGTAGCGCCCGGCGTAGGCGTTGTGCAGCGTTTCCAGTGAAGGGGTGGCGCTGCCGAGCAGCACCGGAATGCCCAGCGCCTTGGCGCGCACCAGAGCGAAATCGCGCGCGTGGTAACGGATGCCGTCCTGCTGCTTGTAGCTGCCGTCGTGTTCCTCGTCGACGATCAGCAGGCCGGCCTGCGGCAATGGCGTGAAAACCGCCGAGCGGGTGCCGACGATGACCCGCGCTTCGCCTCGGGAGGCGGCCGCCCAGACGCGCGCGCGCTCGTTGTCGTTCAACCCCGAATGCAAGGCGTGCACGGCGATGCCCAGGCGGCCGCGGAAACGTGCCAGGGTCTGCGGGGTCAGGCCGATTTCCGGTACCAGCACCAGCGCCTGCCTGCCCTGCGCCAGGCAATGGATGATCGCCTGCAGGTAGACCTCGGTCTTGCCGCTGCCGGTCACGCCGTCCAGCAGGAACGGCTGGAAGCCGTCGGCAGCGTTGATCGCAGCCACCGCCCCGGCCTGGTCCGGGTTGAGCGTGGGGCCGGGCAGCGGCTGCGCATGCTGCGGTGCCACCGTCATCGCCACGCGCTCGGCCAGCTCGCGCTTGGCCAGGCTGCGTGCAGCGGTGCGCCAGTCGGCCATGCGTTCGCCGAGCACGTCCTCATCCACGATCGCTCCTGCCAGCAGCTCGGCCAGCTGCCGCGGACGGCTTCCGGCGCGCAGCTTTTCGCGCTGGGCGTGGCCTTCGGTGGTCAGCTGCCAACCCCAGTGGTGGGTGTCGGGCAGGGCCTCGCCATGGCGCAGCGGGCCGGGCAGGGCGGTGCTCAGCACCTCGCCCAGTGGCGCATGGGTGTAGCGCGCCAGCCACTGCAGGCTCTGCCAGAGTTCGCCCTGCAGCAGCGGCTGCCGGTCGCACCAGGCCAGCGCCTGGCGCAGTCCCTGGCCGTCGTCGGTCTGGCCGTGGCCGGCCACCACGCCGACCAGCTCGCGGTTGCCGAACGGCACCTTCAGGCGGCAGCCGACCGCGGCCGTGGGGCCATCGCCCTCCGGCGACAGGTAGTCGAACAGGCGGGGCAGGGGGACGGGCAGGGCGACCTGCAGGGTCGGAATGGGTGAAAGCATCGGGCCAGTGTAACGGGCCATGCGCGCGCGAATGGCAGGGGGCAGACGTGCCCGGGCGACGACCGTTGAATCATAAATGTCACCTAAATATCGGTGTCCATTGGAGATTCAGGCTTATCCACATGTTCTGTGGATAACGTTGTGCGTTACCGGTCGACGGCAACCCAGGAGGCCGATGGCGACGAGCTCACGCTTGGGTTGGTCAAAAAATCGCCACACTTAAAAGGCATTCAAAATCAACAACTTGAGTGTGAAACATTGCTGAAACAGAGTGAATTCAGCTGCATGCCGCAATTTCCCGCGCGGGGAGCGTGGTGCTGTGCACAACCTGCAGCACGAAGTGCCTGTGGGCGCAAGTCCTACGGGTGCCGATGGGCTGCCGCTATCATGCCGGCAGACCTTTGGAGTGACCGATGACGGCTGTGCCCGCCCCTGTTTCCTCGACCGCGGCCGGCGCGCTGTCGGCGTTCCTGCGTGGCGTCGAACGCCGCGCCCTGGTGGTGGCTGAACTGCAGTGCGGCGATGCCGCGCGTGCCGAGCAGACCCTGGTGGCAGTGATGCGCGCGTTTGCAGCGGTCGCCAGCGACCTGCCGATGGCGCAATGGCCGACCCGCTTCTGGACCCTGCTGGGCCAGCGCCAGGCGCTGCGCGAGCCGGCGGGCGGGCAGTGGGCCCCGTCGTTGGCCGCGTTGGGTGCGATGCCGCCACTTCCACGACTGGCGCTGCTGCTGCGGGTGGGCGGCAGCCTGGACGAGGGCATCGCCATGCGCGTGCTCGACCAGGACGAGGCCGGTTACCAGCACCTGCTGGCCGATGCCTGCCCGCGTGATGCCCAGGGCCGGCCCGATGCCGTGGCCTGGCGCCAGTTGGCCGAGCAGGTACAGGCACGTGTCCGTGACCTGCCGGCCGCACGCCTGCAGCAACTGCAGCAGCCGGCCGCACCCACCACCCACAATGAAGCACCGGCCTCCAGCTGGCGCGCACCGCAGCGGGACGAGCGTGCGGCCGCCAACGGCAAGCGCCGCCGCGCGAATGCCAGGCCGCGCTGGCGCGGTCCGCTGATCCTGCTGGTGACCGTGGCGGTACTGCTGGCCGCCGCGCTGGGGTGGCGCCACCTGCAGGGACATTCGTTCGGCAGCGATGCACCCTTGCCGGAGGGCGTGGTGGGCGAAGCCGGTCCGGTGACCGTGGAAGCCCTGCCACCGAGCAAGGTGGACGCCACACCGGACGCGGGCCAGGCGCAAGCCAATGATGACGCAGCGATGCTGGCAGATCGCGACTACCCGCTGGTCGCCGATGCCGACCTGTACGCGTGGACTGCCGCGGGCGGCCCGCTGCCGGTGGATGAATCGCAAGCCAAGCCGAGCCGGCCGGAGCCGGCCAGTGCCACGCCGGAAACGGCTGCCGCCGATGAATAAGTACGTGCTCGCCAGCTTGCTGCTGGCCCTGCCGCTGTCGCTGTCCGCCGCACCGCAGCCGTTGAGCGTGCCGTTGCCGCCACCGGTTCCGGGCAGTTCGCCGGCCACGCCGGCGTCGACCGCTGCAACAGCACCTGCCGAATTCGTCCAGCTGGATGCGCAGCAGCAGCGACAGCGCCGTGCCGACTACGCCGCCTGGCGCGCATTGCCGGAAGCAGAGCGCGAGCGCATCCGTCAGGCGGCTGCGCGCTTCAATTCGCTGCCGGCCGATCAACAGCAGCGCATGCGGCAGCAATTCCAGGCGCAGGATCAGGCGTTCCGCGACGGATGGCGGCTGGGCCCGCAGCTGGGCCTGGAATTCCCCAAGCTGCACGGACTGTTCGGATTCGTGCCACCGGAGCAACGCGAGACCGCGCTGGCCGTGCTGCGCCAGCTCAACCCGGCGCAGCTGGCCCAGCTGGCCCTGGTCGCGCAGCGCACGCCGCCGCAGGAACGCGACACGGTACGCAGCGCCTTCCTCGCCGTGCCCGCCGCCGAGCGCGACAGCTGGCTAAAGCGCCAGGCCGGCCAGTAGAAAAGGGGACGGAGGGGATTAAGTCGTATCAGGCCAGTCAGTGCCGAATGCGACTTAATCCCCTCCGTCC
>NZ_JBHHMJ010000463.1:0-3352 GCF_042136455.1 Stenotrophomonas sp. 3diitr2024 | reverse complement strand
CGAACCCTGAAGCGCAGGGCGAGGTACACCGTGGCCAGGACCGTGAGGCGCATGGATGCGCCGACCGAGCCCCCATGGATGGGTTTACGGCGTGTCCTGGCCACGGTGTACCTCGCCCTGTGCCTCCATGAAGGAAGGCGCCACGAGCGCAACGCATCTGGAAACGATTACGCCTTCCCGCGCTCACGCACGCCCCCGCCAGACGGGCGACAATAGGCGTTTTCCCGCTGCCGAGACCTGCCCGACCATGTCCCGTACTTCGTTGACCCGCTTCCTGATCCAGGAACAGCACGCCGGCCGCATCAATGCCGACCTGCGCCAGCTGATCGCCGTGGTCGCCCGCGCCTGCACCAGCATTTCCATCGCCGTCAGCAAGGGTGCCCTCGGTGGCGTGCTCGGCGACGCCGGTACCGGCAACGTGCAGGGTGAAGCACAGAAGAAGCTGGACGTGATCAGCAACGAGATCCTGCTCGAAGCCAATGCCTGGGGTGGCCACCTTGCCGCCTGCGCCTCGGAGGAAATGGACCACAGCCAGCCGGTGCCGGACATCTACCCGCGCGGTGATTTCCTGCTGCTGTTCGATCCCCTCGACGGCAGCTCCAACATCGACGTCAACGTCTCCGTCGGCACCATCTTCTCGGTGCTGCGTTGCCCGACCAACGTCGAGCTGCCGGGCGATGACGCCTTCCTGCAACCGGGCAGCAAGCAGATCGCCGCTGGCTACTGCATCTACGGGCCCAGCACCCAGCTGGTGCTGACCGTCGGCCATGGCACCCACGCCTTCACCCTGGACCGCGAGAAGGGCGAGTTCGTGCTGACCACCGAGAACATGCAGATTCCGGCGGCCACCCAGGAATTCGCCATCAACATGTCCAACCAGCGTCACTGGGAAGCGCCGATGCAGGCCTACGTCAGTGATCTGCTGGCCGGCAAGGAAGGCGCGCGCGGCAAGAACTTCAACATGCGCTGGATCGCCAGCATGGTGGCCGACGTGCATCGCATCCTGACCCGCGGCGGCATCTTCATCTACCCGTGGGACAAGAAGGATCCGTCCAAGGCCGGCAAGCTGCGCCTGATGTACGAAGCCAATCCGATGGGCCTGCTGGTCGAACAGGCCGGCGGCGCCGCCTGGACCGGCCGCGAGCGCATCCTCGACATCCAGCCCGACCAGCTGCACCAGCGCGTGCCGGTGTTCCTGGGTTCGCGCGAGGAAGTGGCCGAAGCGGTGCGTTACCACCACGCGCACGACGAAGCGCAGGGCTGACGGCTCGACGCCTGACGGCGGTCATGGCAGTTCGATGACATGACCGCAGGGTGACACCGCGGGCGGCAAACGGCACCATCAAGCCGTTGCCGCCGAAGGAATGCACGCATGCACGAGCAGGGCCCGGTCGATTTCATCGAAGTCATCCACAACGCCGTCCCCAGTGAGGTCTGCGCGGCCATCGTCGAGCGCATGCGTGCCACGCGTGGCCTGCTGCCCGGTGCGGTGGGCAGTGGCGTGTTCCCGGAACTCAAGCACAGCAAGGATCTGCGCATCAGTGGCCTGGACGGCTGGCAGGATGTTGATCAGCAGCTGCAGATCGCGGTGTTCAACGGCCTGCTGACTTATCTACGCCGTTATCCACAGGCGTTGATTGCCCCGCTGATGTTGCAGATCCAGGACAGCAATGGCCAACCGCGACGCCTGTCTGCCGAGGACTTCCCCGACATGCCGCAACAGCAGCTGGCCGACCTGGCCCGCACCTGCCTTCGTCCGGGTGCGATCAACCTGCAGTGGTACGCCGCGGGCGAGGGTGGCTACCCGTACTGGCACTGCGAGCTGTACCCGAAGGATGCGCAGGCCGAGACCCTGCACCGGCATGTGCTGTGGACGCTGTACCTCAATGACGACTTCGACGAGGGCGAAACCGAGTTCCTGTTCCAGGGGCGGAAGATCGCGCCGCGCACCGGCAGTTTGCTGATTGCGCCGACGGCGTTCACCCACACCCATCGCGGCAATCGGCCACAGGGTGGCGACAAGTTCATCGCCACCAGCTGGATCCTGTTCCAGAGTGCGCAGAAGTTGTTTGGGGGGTGACGCCGAACTGCTCGTCGGCCTTGATTTACAGTCGAGCCATGCTCGACTGATGGCCTCAGAACAACGACCCTTGCGGCGAATCCTTCTTCGGCGGCAACGGCTTCTGGAACCGGCTACAATCCAGCTTCGGCCAATGGCTGTTCTGCGCATTGAATCCCAACCGCTTGCGCGCCAGCTTGAAGCGGTTGTTCAACAGATCGGCATACACGCCCTGGCCGCGCATGCGGGTGCCGAACTGGCTGTCGTAGTCCTTGCCACCACGCAGCTGCTGGATGGTACTCATCACGTGCGCGGCGCGATCGGGATGATGGGTATCGAGCCAGTCGCGGAACAGTGGCGCCACTTCCAGCGGCAGGCGCAGCAGCACGTAGCCTGCGGTACTGGCGCCTGCATCGTGCGCAGCCTCCAGCACCGCTTCAAGTTCGCTGTCGTTGATCCACGGAATCACCGGTGCCACCATCACGCCCACCGGGATACCCGCGTCATGCAGGCGCTTCATCGCGCGCAATCGTGCATGGGGTGCTGATGCGCGCGGTTCCAGCTTCGCGGAGAGATGCGGGTCCAGCGAGGTCACAGAGAAATGCACACTGACCAGGTTCTCCGCCGCCAGCGGCGCGAGCAGATCAATGTCGCGCTCGACCAGTGCGTTCTTGGTGATCAGCGAGAACGGATGCCTGGTTTCCAGCATCACTTCGATCAGCTGGCGGGTCAGCTTGAACTTGCGCTCGATCGGCTGATACGCATCGGTGTTGATGCCCAGCGCGATCGGCTGCGGCACGTAACCGGGTTTCGACAGTTCCTTGCGCAGCAGCTGAGGCGCATTGGTCTTGGCGAACAGCTTGGTCTCGAAGTCCAGACCAGGTGACAGGTTCAGATAGGCATGGGAAGGACGCGCGAAGCAGTAGGAACACCCATGCTCACAGCCGCGATACGGATTCACCGACTGGCTGAAGCCGACGTCCGGCGAAGTGTTGCGGGTGATGATGCTGCGCGCGGTCTCGGCGCGCACCTCGGTGCGCAGGCGCGGCGCGAGGAACTCCTCGCTCTCATCGACCGCCCAGCCGTCGTCCACCGCCTCGCTGACGGTGCTTTCGAAGCGTCCGGCGAGGTGGGACGTGGAACCTCGGCCCTTGATCGCAATACCCATTGCGGCAGCGTACGCCGTGGCCGTCTCAATGGCTGCGACGGCTGTCTGAAGGGTTCAGGGCAAGTCTGAGCCGAGCGTGGGCTCGGCTCTACAGTGGATACGGATACCTTGTAGAGCCGAGCCTA
>NZ_JBHHMJ010000447.1:0-332 GCF_042136455.1 Stenotrophomonas sp. 3diitr2024 | reverse complement strand
CCGCCAGCGGGTCGCGGACGTTGGTGACCACCGCCATCCGGCCCGAGGCGCCGACCCCGGCCCAGCCACCGCCGGAGCGCAGGTCGCGTCCCCCGATGACGGAGGTCTCATCCTGCCATCGCTGATGTACGGGCCGAAGCGGCCGTTCAGCACCTGGATGTCGCTGCCCTCGAACTCCTTGATGATCCGGTTGCGCGCGATCTCTTCCTTCTCTTCGATCAGGAACTTGTCGACTACGCGCAGGATGTGCTCGAAGCCCAGCGCCTGGAACTGCACCACCGCGTCGAGGCGGTTGCGGAATTCCGGGGTGAAGCTGCGGCGGATGGTCTCCA
>NZ_JBHHMJ010000446.1:0-322 GCF_042136455.1 Stenotrophomonas sp. 3diitr2024 | reverse complement strand
AATGCCCGGATGCCAGATCCCGCATCCGGCACGCACATCTCCGCCCGATCAGGCGTATCGTTGCCGCTCGCATTGCCAGCAAGGAAAACCCGCATGTTGAAGATCTGGGGCCGCCGCAGGCGCTGCTGCTGATCGATTGCGACCGTTTCAAGCAGATCAACGACCGCCACGGCCACCAGGCCGGCGACCGCGTGCTGCAGAGCATGGGCAACATCACCCGGGTAACTGTCGAACGTGCCGGCGTATTACAGGCGCTGCGGGTTGCGCCTGGGGAGAAAGTCGAAGCAGGCCAGCCGCTGGCGAGCGTCACTATTCCAGAACT
>NZ_JBHHMJ010000444.1:0-3191 GCF_042136455.1 Stenotrophomonas sp. 3diitr2024 | reverse complement strand
GCCGCGTGATGCCTTGCCGGTAGTGCCGGCCGCCGGCCGGCACTACCTTATTTGCCCAGCAGGCCTGCCGGCACCAGGTTGCCCAGGTTCTGGTTGAAGGTGACCACCAGCTTGCCGTTCTTGACCTGTGCCGCCTGCACCTGCAGCGCGCCGAGCACCCCGGCCACGGCCGGGTCCAGCTTGTAGATCGGTTCGCGCTGGGCGTAGTCGCTCAGCCAGGCATTGAGCAGACCGCGGGTGCGTGAGTCGAGGCGGCCGCCCTGGTTGGCCGGGGTGAAGTCATCCACGCTGGGCTGCTGCAGGTGGAAGCCCTGGGTCTGCGCGTCGTAGCGCAGGCCGCTGCTGAGCTTCACCGTACCCAGTTTGGCCGGGTTGCCGCCGGCGGTGGCCAGTGCCACGTCCATGCCAAGGTTCAAGCGCTCGCCGGCCGGAAGGCTCAGCTGAGGATGGCTCATGGTCAGGGAGATCAGGCCGCCAAGGGCGTCCTGGGTGCGCGGGAAGCTGCCATCGAGGTACTGCTGCACGTCGCTGGCACCCACCGACAGTTCGCGGCCGGAAATGGAGGGAGCAGCCTGCGCGCCGATCGCAGCGGCGATCAGTACGGTGGAGGCAGCGAGGCGGGTCATCAGGGAACGCAGGCGCATGGCGGTGACCGATGGCAGGGAATGGATGGATCAAAGAGTAGCCGTGCAGGCTGAATCGCGCGTGCATGCGGCTGTAACGGTTCAGTCCAGCATCGGACGCAGTTGCGCCGACTGGATCTGCCAGGCGCTGCCATCGCTGCTGGGTTGCACGCGGTACCAGCCACCGAAGCGGAACGTACCGTTGCCGGTGACCGCGCGGATCTGCACCGGCACTTCAAGCAGCTGCGGTGGCTGCCGATCGTCGCGGGCGAGCGGGGGATCGCTGTGCAGGCGCAGGGTGCGCAGGTCCTGCAGCTGCCGCAGCGCGGCGTCGTCCGCATGCCGCGGGTCGCTGGGCGGGATCGTCCAGGCAGCGTCGCTGGCGGCGCGGTCGCGGTTGAGCAACGCCGCTACGTAGCGGTTGAGCATCGTCGATGGTGGCTCGGCATCGTCGGCGACAGCGGACAGCACCGGCATTTCACTTGCCTGCACTGCTGCGGGATCGGGGCCGGTGCGGGTGTCCACGGCTGCGGTGGCAGCGACGGGAGCGGACGCTGCCGCGATGTCGCCGGTCGTCTGTGCTGCCGGGCGTGAACAGCCCAGCAGCACCAGGGGTGCGATCAGCAACATTATCCTGCGCATGTCTGCCTCCTCCCCGAGGCAACCTGGAGGGTGGCAGTGTAGCGATTGCGCCGGGATCAGCGGGAGGAGGGCAGCTGATCCAGAGCGTCCAGCGCTGGCAGGACCTGGCCGGCGATGGCCGCCAGTGCGTGGCCGCCGGTCTCGGCATGGCGCTGCACGATATCGCGCAGCAGCTGGGTGGCGATCACCAGGGTCGCACGCTCGTCGCCGCTGATACCGGCGGTACGCGGGGCCGCCTCCAGCAGGCGCATCAGGTCGCGGCTGGCGCGATGCTCCAGTTCGATGGTGCAGCGCCCTGTGCACTGCAGCCCGTCCTTTTCGATGGGGGTCACCGAGATCCGGTAGCGGGTGGAGGGGCTGGCCATGAGGGTGTGCTCGCCGTAGCTGTGGAGGATGTGCCCACCATAGGCAAGGCCACGGCCTGAGGCGACGGCCGGCGCTGCACGCAGTGTTCCACCCGGTACGTTCCAGCACCTTCCCAAGCCGCGCTCGGCCAGTGGCGACGGGCCTGTACGGGCATTGCCGGGGAGGCGGCAACGCTGTGTTGCGGATTGCCGCAGCGCGACGCATCCACGCATGGCGTGGATCTACCGCCGGGCACGCAAAAAAAACGGGACGACCAGAGCCGTCCCGTCGGAATCCACGTTGGGGCGCGCGCTTACAGCGCGGCGTCCTTCAGCTTCTTCAGCGGACGCACCTTCAGCTTGGTGGTGGCCGGCTTGGCGGCGAACCACTGCTCTTCCTTGGTGAACGGGTTGATGCCCTTGCGCTTCGGCTTGGCCGGCACATTGACGGTGGTGATCTTCAGCAGGCCCGGCAGGGTGAAGGAGCCAGCGCCCTTCTTGTGCACCGAGGAGGCGACGGCGCTTTCCAGCGAGGCCAGCACAGCGCGGACGTCCTTGGCGATGACGCCGGAGGCTTCAGCGATGTGTGCAACCAGGCCGGACTTGGTCAGCACTTCCTTGATCGGCTTCGGAGCGGCCGGCTTGGCGGCTGCCTTCGTCGCAACTTTCTTCGCTGCCTTCTTCGGGGCAGCCTTCTTAGCGGTCTTTGCCATGGTTTCCTGTTCCGTGAACGGTTGGTTGTTTGGTCGGCGCCGAACCCCGTCGGCAAGCGCAATGTAGGGCAACTCTTGGGCGCCGCCAATAGCCCGAAGCGCGGAAAGTGCATGTTTTTTCATATCCAGGCCGATTCAGTACATGGTCGGCGGTGGGGGATGGGGGCACGCCAGCGTGTTCGATCGCCGGCGCCCGCCGATCGGTGGGGTGCGCGAAACCACTGAAAACAAGAGGAAAATGCGTTCCGGGCTGGCGAGGAAGTGTCCACGCGCCGGGCTCGGGGACGACGTCCGGCGTGCGGCGGAGCGACGCAGGGCTAACGCGTGGCGTGCGAGGGTAGCCGTTCATCACCGCCACGCAGGAGCAGCACAATGGGAATCTCGCGACACGCCACCGCGCACTGGGAAGGCGATCTGAAGACGGGCAAGGGCCAGTTGAGCACGCCGCAGAGTGGGCTGCTGGAGAAGACCCGCTACGGTTTCAACAGCCGTTTCGGCGACGAAAAGGGCACCAATCCGGAAGAGCTGATCGCCGCCGCGCACGCGGGTTGTTTCACCATGGCGCTGTCGGCCAAGCTCGGCGAAGCAGGCTTCACCCCGACCTCGCTGGACACCGAAGCCAAGGTCGACCTGTCGCTGGAAGGCGGTCCGCAGCTGTCGCAGATCCGCCTGAAGGTCAGGGCGGTGGTGCCCGGCATCGATGCGACGCAGTTCCGTGCCATTGCCGATGACGCCAAGCAGAACTGCCCGGTATCCAAGGCGCTGAGCGCGGTGCCGATCAGCAAGGAGGCGCACGACTACTACGATCGCCAGGACTACGAAGACGACCGGTTTGCCAGGGGCAAGCAACTGCACGCGCCCTTGATGGC
>NZ_JBHHMJ010000185.1:0-326 GCF_042136455.1 Stenotrophomonas sp. 3diitr2024 | reverse complement strand
GTGAATGCCAGGCACGGAACACGTAGATGCTGGCATCAACCAGGTACAGCGACGGCGGGGCAGCCGGCAGGGTCATGCCGGGGGCGTCCAGTCGCGCAGCAGGGCCGCCGGGTCGGGGGGATCCGAAGACAGAGGGAGAGAAGCGATGCGCAGCACCGCAACAGGAAGTACCGTCCTGGCCCTGCTTCTGGGGCTGGCAGCAGCACCGACGCAGGCACTGTAACGCCTTGCGTGCGGTGGTGAAGGAACGCGAATCGTGCGCATTGGCCTGCGCGGCTGCAGGTGAAGGACGCGAAAGCGCGGCGTCAACGCGCCGCGAGGAAACG
>NZ_JBHHMJ010000433.1:0-16754 GCF_042136455.1 Stenotrophomonas sp. 3diitr2024 | reverse complement strand
GGGGGGCGCCAGACCGGCTTAGCGGCCGGTCTTCACCTCGGTCCACAGCCGGGTGTAGAGCTTGTCAGTCTCCGGCGTGTTGATCGAGTAGGTGAACATCTTCTCGGCCACGTCAGCCGGCGGATAGATCGTCGGGTCGTTGCGGATCGCCTCGTCCACCAGCGGTGTCGCGGCCGGGATCGGGTTGGCGTAGTGGATGAAGTTGGTGTTGGCCGCGGCGACCTTCGGTTCCAGCAGATAGTTGATGAACCTGTAAGCCGCTTCCGGGTGCTTGGCGTCCTTCGGGATCGCCAGCATGTCGAACCACTGCGGCGCACCTTCCTTCGGGATCGAATAAGCCACGTGCACGCCATTGCTGGCTTCCTCGGCGCGGTCGCGGGCCTGGATGATGTCACCCGACCAGCCGACCACCAGGCAGGTGCCGCCATTGGCCAGCGAACCGACGTACTGCGAGGAGTGGAAATTCTGCACATACGGGCGGATCGACTTCAGCAGGTCGGCCGCCTTCTGCAGTTCGGCCGGGTCGCCGCTGTGCGGATCCAGGCCCAGGTAATGCAGCGCGATCGGGATCATGTCGGCCGGCGTGTCCAGGATGGTCACGCCGCAGTCCTTCATCTTGCTGATGTTCTCCGGCTTGAACACCAGGTCCCAGCTGTTGGCGATATCGGTGCTGCCGCCGAAGCGCTGCTTCAGCATGTCCACGTTGTAGCCGATGCCGGTGGTGCCGATCATGTACGGCACGCCGTACTGGTTGCCCGGATCCTGGGTGGCAATGCGCTTCATCACCGCCGGATCGAGGTTGGCCAGGTTCGGGATCTTGCTCTTGTCCAGCGGCAGGAACACGCCGGCCTGGATCTGGCGGCCGAAGAAGTTCAGGGTCGGCACCACCACGTCGTAGCCGCTGTTGCCGGCCAGCAGCTTGGTCTCGACCATCTCATCGCTGTCGAACACATCGTAGGTCACCTTGATGCCGCTCTCCTTCTCGAAGGTCGGAATGGTGTCCTCGGCGATGTAATCGCTGTAGTTGTAGACGTTCAGGACCTGGCTGTCCTGCGCGCCGCCGTTGCCACCGCCACAGGCGGCAAGCATGGCGGAGGCCAGGCCGAGCGTGAGGATACGCAGCTTCATCGGGTGCTCCAGAATGCGGGAAGGGGGGCCGGCGGGGCCGGCGACGGGTGCCAGCCTACCCCCCGGCGGCGGATTTTTCTATTCCAGATGCTCAGACGTTCAGCAGCAGGAACTCGCGCTCCCACGAGCTGATGACGCGGAAAAAGGTCTCGTATTCCTTGCGCTTGACCGAGATGTAGGCGCGGCAGAAACGCTCGCCCAGCAGGGCCTGGAGCTCGCTGCACTGCTCCAGCCCGTCCAGCGCCTCGCCCAGCGAGCGCGGCAGGTTGTAGCCCAGTTCCTTCGCGCTGCCGGTCACCGGCGCGTCCGGCGCCAGCCGCTCGCGGATGCCGAGCAGGCCGCAGGCCAGGGTGGCCGCCATTGCCAGGTACGGATTGGCGTCGGAACCAGCGAACCGGCTCTCCACGCGCATGTTTTCCGGTGTATCCAGCGGCACGCGGAGGCCGCAGGTACGGTTGTCGAAACCCCAGTGCACGTTGCTCGGCGAGACCTCGCCGAACACCAGGCGCCGGTAGGAATTCACGTTCGGCGCGAAGAACGCCATCGCCTGCGGCGCGTACTTCTGCAGACCGCCCAGGTAGTGGCCGAACACCGGGCTGAACTCACCCTCGGCATCGGTCTCGCCAGCGAACACATTGCTGCCATCGCTCACCCGCACCAGGCTCTGGTGGATGTGCATGGCACTACCGGGCTCGTTCTCCATGGGCTTGGCCAGGAACGTGGCGTACACCCCGTGGCGCATCGCCGCCTCGCGCATGGTGCGCTTGAACAGGAACACCTGGTCGGCCAGGTCCATCGCATCGGCATGGGTGAAGTTCACCTCCAGCTGTGCTGCGCCGGATTCGTGGATCAGCGTGTCCACGTCCAGCTTCATCGCATCGGCGTAGTCGTACATCAGGTCGAGGATCGGGTCGAACTCGTTGACCGCGTCGATCGAGTACGACTGCCGCGCGGTCTCCGGGCGCCCCGAGCGACCGGCCGGTGGCAGCAGCGGGAAGTCCGGGTCGGTGTTCTTCTGCACCAGGAAGAACTCCAGCTCCGGCGCCACCACCGGGCGCAGGCCCAGTTCCGCATAAGCCGCCAGTACGCGGCGCAGCACGTTGCGCGGCGCAAGCTCGTGCGGTTCGCCGCTCTTGGTGTAGCAATCGTGGATGACCTGCGCGGTGGCATCGGCTGCCCACGGCACCATGCGCACCGTATCCGGATCGGGCCGCAGCATCATGTCCGAGTCCGACGGCGAGGTCAGGTCGTAGTAATCGTCAGGGAACTCGCCGGTGACGGTGGTGGCGAAGATGCCTTCCGGCAGGCGCGTGCCGTAATCGTGCGAGAACTTGTCGGCAGGAATGATCTTGCCGCGGGCGTTGCCGGTGATGTCCGGCACCAGGCATTCCACCTCGGTGATGCGCCGCTCCTTCAGCCAGCGCAGCAGGCTGCTTTCCTGCGGTGCGGGGGGCGTGGCCGTCTTGCGCGGGCGCGTTCGGGAACTCATCGGGAATCCAGTCGGTTCTGTTGGTGCTGCCGGCAAGCTTGGCCGAACGCACGGAAAATAGCGTGATAGAACGGCGTCTGCGTGACACGCCACTCCGGATGCCACTGTACGCCGAGCACAAATCCATGGTGCAGGCTGCGCGCTGCCTCGACCAGTCCGTCATCGGCCATGGCCTCGACCTGCAGGCCCTGCGCGAGGCGGGCGATGCCCTGTCCGTGCACCGAATTGACCTGCGCGCGGCCACTGCCGTGCCACTGCGCCAGCCAGCCATCGGTGGCCAGGGTCACCGCATGGGCCGGCCCATACTGCACTTCCACCAGCGCCTGCGGGTCTTCGCGATGGTCGGCCAGGCCGGGCACCGCATGCACCTGCGGATGCAGGCTGCCCCCCAGCGCGACGTTCAATTCCTGGAAACCGCGACAGATCGCCAGCACCGGCAGGTCCAGCGCCAGCGCTTCGTGCAGCAACGCAAAGGCATTGGCATCCCGGGCCGGATCATGCGGATTGCCTGGCCAGCTGCGGCCACCCTCGTAGTGCTGCGGTTCGATATTGCTGACCGCGCCGGTCAACAGCAGGCCATCGAGCCCAAGCAGCCAGTCGCTGGCCGGCAACGGTGGCTGCAGGCTCGGCAACACCACCGGGGTCACCTCGGCCGCCTCGGCCAGCGCGCGCACGTACTTCTCGCCGGCCACCGCGAAACGGTGGTGGCCGAGCACGGTGCTGTCGGTGGGCAGGCCCACCCAGGGCAGGCGGCGCATGGGGTCACTCCTTGGCGTGCCGACACGTTACCCGTCGCCTGGCAACGGCGGCAAGTCGCTGCCGTCACACCGCAGCTGCCGCGCATCGGCGAAACTACCGGGGTGAACGCTGATCGACCTGCCCTGCTCCGCCCTCCCGCACTGCACCCGCGAGGCCTGCAGTGAGCGCCGCGTTTCCGCCCAGCTGGTATGCCTCCAGCCTGCCCGAACCGCCCGCACTGCCCTCGTTGCAGGGGCAGGTGCAGGCCGACGTTGCGGTGCTGGGCGCCGGCTATACCGGCCTGACCGCCGCACTGGAACTGGCCGCGCGTGGCCAGCGCGTGGTAGTGCTGGACGCACAGCGGGTCGGCTGGGGCGCGTCCGGCCGCAATGGTGGCCAGGCGCTGGCCGGCTATGGCTGCGAGGTGGACGAACTGGAGCGTCAGCTCGGCCGTGACGATGCGCGCCACCTGTTCGACTGGTCGCGCGAAGCGGTACAGGCGATGCGCAGGCGCATCGATCGCCATGGTATCGACTGCCATTGGGTGGAGGGCCACGCCAGCGTCGCCATCCGCGAACGCCACGAGCGCGACCTGCACGCCAACTGCGAGCACCTTCAGCGCCACTACGACTACCCGATGCAGTGGTGGGACCGTGATGCCCTGCGCGCGCAGCTGGACAGCCCGCGCTACCGCGCCGCGATGTTCGATCCGCACAGCGCGCACTTGCACCCGCTGGCCTATGCGCGTGGCCTGGCCGATGCGGCGCGCGCGGCCGGCGTGGTGATCCACGAGAACTCCGCAGTGACCCGCGTGCAGCGCGGACCGCAGCCCACCCTGCATACCGCGCGGGGCAGCGTGCGCGCTGCGCACCTGGTGGTTGCCGGCAATGCCTGGCTGCAGGGCCTGCTGCCCGAGCTGGAACGCCGGATCATGCCGGTCGGCACCTATATCGGCGCCAGCGCGCCGCTCGGTGCCGAGCGCGCCCGCGCCCTGATCGGCAACAACATGGCCGTGGCCGACACCGCGTGGGCACTGGACTATTTCCGCCTCAGCCATGATCACCGGCTGCTGTTCGGCGGTCGCGCCAGTTACTCGGCGTTGCCCCCACCCGGCCTGCACGGGGTGATGCAGCGGCGCATGCACCAGGTGTTTCCACAACTGGCCGACGTGCCGCTGGAGCAGGTCTGGGGCGGTTACGTGGACATCACCCGCAACCGCGCCCCGCATTGGGGCCGGCTGGACGGCAACCTGTACTTCGCGCAGGGGTTCTCCGGCCATGGGGTGGCCGCCGCCGGGCTGGCCGGCGAAGTCATCGCCGCCGCGATTGCCGGCCAGAGCGAGCGCCTGGACGTGTTCCAGCGCCTGCGGCATGCGCCTTTCCCTGGCGGCCGGCTGCTGCGCACGCCGCTGCTGGTGGCGGCGATGTCGTGGTACAAGCTGCGGGATGCGTTGTGGTGAAGATTCTGCATCTCCACCTGTATTGAACGTTCTGACAAGCGCACCGCAGCGCTGATCGTGCTGCACACGTCACAGATTTTCACGCAACATGTGTGATGGATGGTTGGTCAATTACCTAAATGCGCAGCTGTGCAATTGCATAATCGTTCGCAGACCGATAACGTCCTGAGAAACCGGGCCCCGCGGCGAATGGAAGCTGACAGGGGACACGTAGGAGAGGGGGACGTGCGATTGGACTGGTGGAAAGAAGGATTGTTGCTGAAGGTGCGCATTCGTCCGGCTGGCCTGATGCTTGCCTTGCTTTATGCAGTTGCCTATTGGGCAACCCGACAGCTGTCGCTGGATCAGTTCTATTTGCCAGCCGGCATCCGGGTGGCGGCCGTACTGTTGTGCCCGCCGCGCCTGTGGCCTTATCTGCTGCTGGGCGAATATGCGTACTTTGCACAGTCCCGCGTGCCAATGATCGAGAAGTACGGCCTGACATGGGTCATTGTTGCCTCCGCGTTCCTCATGCCCGCAGTGATGTTGATTGTGAAGCTGCAACGGCGACTGATGGCGGAGTCGCAGACGATCGGCCTCTTGTTGATTGCCGCCGCTTCCAGCGTCGTTATTACTCTGCTGAACCTCAGCTTTTCCCATCTGCTCTGGCCAACACCCCCTTCCACGCCCTTCCTGACCAATGCGGCGCGTTACAGCGTGGGCGACTTCATCGGCATTCTGACGGTGGCCCCCATCGCCATGCTGTGGGCGCGACAGGACGTGGGGCAGGAGTGGAACGCTGGACGAAAGACCCCGATGCTGGCGGCACTTTCGTTGATGCTGCTGATCGGGATAGCAGCAACTCAACTGCCCGCAGACTGGGTTGCGCTGAAGGCAACGCTCCTGCTGCTGTTGGCACTCCCCGCGGCCGCACTTACCTGCCTGTATGGCTGGAAGGGTGCCGCCCTTGCAGTGCCGGTGCTCAACATGGTCATCGGCCTGACCACGCCCAACACACATCCAACCGCATTCGATCCAGCGGCCTTCATCACCCAGCAGATCATGGCGATCAGCGGCATCGTATTGCTGTTGCTCGGATCACGCATCACCCACTTCTACCATCGTTACAGGCTGCGCGAGATGGGGGAAAGGGACGCCATCCATCTTGCGAGGAGCTCGCAATTGGCCAGCGAGATGGAGCTGCGTGAGCGTGCCCTGCACCTTCGCAAGCTCGGCGACGGCATTGATACGTCGCTGGTTGAGCTGGCCGACTGGCTCAAGGCCCAGGGACATCACGCAGTGGCCAGCAGCCTTCTGCATACCTCAAATGTACATTCGCGGCTCTTTCGCGAACAGACAAGCATGGTCTATCCCTCGGGCCTGGAGCATCTTGGGCTTTACGTGGCTTTGCAGGCTGGCGGCATCCGTGAGTCATGGAAGCTGACGGAGCGCGTTCTCCGCCCGGATCTGAAGGGCGACCCCTGCAACCTGAGCGTGGAACTGCAGTTGGCCGCTTACCGAACACTCATTGATGCGGTCTCCATTCTTCTCAAGCATGAAGGTGGCCAGATTCGCATTCGTGCAAGGTGCGGCGGAATGGGTTCCAGGCGCGGAATCCTCATGGTCGTGTCGCTGCTGGAGTCGCGTCGGCGCCTTTCCCAGCAGACAACCATGGCAGCGTTCGAGCGGCTGTCCGGGCGAACCCTGCCCTATGACGGGACCGTTGACTGCTATGGCAACCGGGTCAGGATTCTGTTCCTCGACCGTGAATCAAAACTTGAGGCAGTGCCCAGCGCTCCATCGCAGTACAGCTGCCCCGCACCCTCTGCGCTGCAGTAGTGCATTTCACAGTCAAGCGGCCGGAGCGAACCAAAGCAGCGGAATCGCATAAGCGTCCCGCTCATCCCCTGGCCAAGGGCGTCATGGGCACCCGGCGAACATCCGGGTGCCCATGCAGCCCGACACTCAAGCTCGCCGATATCCCGGCAACAGGCAGTATCAGGGTGCCTCTACCGCCCACAACACATCAGCTCCGCCAGCATATCTGACCAGCGTGAATGCGGAAGACCGATAGACAACCGTTCTGGTGGCTTTTGCGGGAACAGGCAGGCGCTGCTCCGGCAACGACACCCTCGCAGATGGGTCACCTGCCGGCAGCACCCAGAACGTGCCCGCAGCATTGCCGATCACGATGTGCACGTGCCCTGCGAGATCGTTTACCTGGAAATAGTCCATGCCATCGCGCTCGAACCCATAGACCAACCAGCCGGGATCCACGCTCAGGTCTTGTGCCTGCGGAATCGACTGGCCGAGTCCTTGGCCGGCCATCTTGATTCCATGGTCGTCACCCGGGGCAAAAGCAAAAACGGATACCGGCACCAACATCAATGCACCAGCAAATGCATGAATTCGGAAACTTCTCACACTAACCTCCAGGTTGGATGCAATACGGATCAAGAAGGATGCTACCGCCAATCGCATCAGCATATACCGGGCGGACTCCGTGGTGCCCATGGGACATAATCCACTGGATCGATGCAAACCCATGCCACGCCGATGCTGCGTCCGAAATCGCCAATACCTGCATCGAAACCCGCCACGGTGCAGGTCAGTGGCATCTGAGACAAGGACCTGGACAAGCGCGTGTAACTGCAGGACATCGTCGATTGTGTGATGGGGAACGCAGCGGACAGCATCAACTGCCCAATGTGCCTGGTGCAACGGCTAAAACGTGATCGAACCGTGGGCGCGCTGATTGTGGAAGATTAACCGTCCGTTGGTGGCTATGCCGCCGCACTGCCGGGCGTGTAGGGCCACGAAGCACAGGAAGCCGCCAATTGCAGCGCAAAGGGAGGCCACGCACCTCGATTGCGCCCTTCTCCAACTGTCGATAATGTCTTCGGAAGTGGCCAGTCATCATTGGCCGGGAGACGGGAGACGCGGGCTTGGAGCGATTCAAAGAATCGATTGAACTGAGCTTCCGGATCCGACCCGTCGGAATCGCACTCGCGGCCGTCTACGCCCTGAGCTGCCTTGCCTCCCGTCAGTTCTCGCTGGATCAGTTCTTCCTGCCTGCGGGCATCCGGGCAGCGGCACTACTGATCGTCCCGACCCGCCTGTGGCCCTACCTGCTGCTTGGGGAGTACGCGTACTTCGCAACCCTGCGCATCCCCATGATCGATAGCTACGGCCTGGTCTGGGTCATCCTGGCCTCGACTCTGCTGATGCCGCTGGCGATGCTGGTGGTCTACTTGCATCGCATGAGAATGCCATCAGAGTCCGCCACCGGCCTCTGGCTGCTGTCGCTGACCTTCTGCACGGCATTGTTCGTCCCGGCTCTCAATATGGGCATTTCATTTGCTCTGTGGTCGAACCCGCCGCCCAGCAACCTGCTTAGCGCAGTTGATCGCACGATCTTTGGCCACTTCGCCGCCATCATCACCCTCGTGCCGTTGGCATTCCTCTGGTCGCGACGACACGCGGATCCCAATTGGACGCGCCGCTTTGCTGCGCCTACGGTCACGGCCATCCTGGTGATGCTGGTCCTGGGCCTGTGCATGCAGCTGACGGCCATCAGCGCCCACACCACACGCACCCACCTGGTGCTGCTGTCCTCCCTCCCAGCGATCGCCCTGACCTTCATGCATGGGTGGCGTGGCGCTGCCATCGCGATTCCGCTGTTGAACCTTCCACTCCATTTCGCCACACCCAGCACCGGCCTACCGTCCTCGTTCGACCTGGGCACCTTCGCCACCCAGCAGAACATGGCCGTGATGAGTGTCGCACTGCTCGCACTGGGATCCAGCATCAGCTATCACCATGAGCGTGCACGGTCCCGTGGACTGGCTGAGGAAACCACATTGCGCTTGGCACGCAGTTCGCATCAGACCCGTGAGCGTGAGCTTCGCGAGCGCGCCTCCCATCTCAAGCAACTCGGCGAAGGCATGGACAGCTCGCTCGGCGAGATGGTCAGCTGGCTGAAGGCGCAGGGGCATCATGCCGTGGCCAACAGCCTGCAGCACGCCTCATCCGTGCACTCGCGGCTGTTCCGTGAACAGGCCAGTCTGGTCTACCCCACGGGGCTGGAGCAGGTTGGGCTGTATATCGCGCTTCGGGTTGGCGGCGCATGCGAGACCTGGAACAACTCCCATCGCGTGATTCCGCCCCGGCTGGAGGGCAACCCCTGCTTGCTGACGGTGGACCTGCAACTCGCCATCTATCGCTCGCTGATCGAGGCGGTGTCGCTGCTGCTGGAGCTGGAATCGGGACAGGTCAGCGTGCGCGCCCGGAGCGGCCAGGCTGGCGAACGCCGCGGCATCGTGGTGGTTGTGGGCCTGCTTGACCGTGGTTGCACGCTGTCGAACCGGACCGTTCAGCAAGCCACCGAGCGTCTGGCCGGCCGGATAATGGCCTACGGCGGCACGGTGCATTGCCGTAGCAACCGGCTCCGGCTCGTCCTGCACGAATCGATTGCGGGTACAGCGGCGGCATTCGCATCGCCTGCCTGACCGGGAACGACGCGCAGGGCACGCTGCTCCGCTAAAGTTACACCCGAAACCGCCGCTATCCGTGCCGAGCCCCTCCCTCGTGAGCCACCGCATCATGCCCGTCCTGCCGCAGGCCGCCGTCGAAGGCGACCTGGCCGATCCGCTGCCACAGCGGATCCTGCTGGTCGAAAACTCCCGTGCGTTCACCGGCATGCTGCGCGAAGCGATCGAGCAGCGCCTGGAACTGCCGGTGGTGATCGCCTCCACCCTGGCCGAGGCCGACCGGCTGCTCAGCGAAGGCGGGGGCTGGTTCCTGGTGCTGACCGGACTGGTGCTGGCCGATGGCGACCGCGATGCGGTGGTCGAGTTCTTCCTCAAGCGCGACCTGCCGACGGTGGTGGTCAGCGGCGTTTACGACGAGGACCTGCGCAAGCGCGTACTACAGCAGCAGATCATCGACTACGTGCTGAAGAACACCCCGGGCAGCATCGACTACCTGGTGTGGCTGGTGCAGCGGCTGGAACGCAACCGACGCATCGCCGCGCTGGTGGTGGACGATTCGCCGTCCGCCCGTGGCTATGCCGCCGCCCTGCTGCGCATGTATGGGCATGAGGTGCACGAAGCCGCCGACGGCAACGAGGGCCTGGCTGCAATCGAGGCGCATCCGGCGATCCGCCTGGCGGTGGTCGACCAGGAAATGCCCGGCATGCAGGGGGTGGAATTCACCCGTCGCCTGCGCACCCTGCGCTCGCGCGACAAGGTGGCGGTGATCGGCATCTCCGGCAATACCGACGCCTCATTGATCCCGCGCTTCCTGAAGAACGGCGCCAACGATTTCCTGCGCAAGCCGTTCTCGCGCGAGGAGTTCTTCTGCCGCGTCTCGCAGAACGTGGACCAGCTGGAACTGATCGGCACCCTGCAGGACCTGGCCACCCGCGACTTCCTCACCGGCCTGCCCAACCGACGCTTCTTCCTGGAGCAGAGCCAGCGTCAGCTGCCGCAGCTGCAGCTGCACGGCCAATGCGTGGCGGTGGCGATGATCGACATCGACCACTTCAAGCACATCAACGACACCCATGGCCACGAAGCGGGCGACGACGCGCTGCGCGCGGTGGCCGGCGCGGTGACCGCGCATGCACGCAGCCACGACCTGATCGCGCGCTTCGGCGGCGAGGAGTTCTGCCTGCTGGTGCCAGACATGGAACAGGACGAGGCGCTGCTGTACTTCGAGGAGCTGCGCCAGCGCATCGCCGCACTGGAGGTGGACATCGGCACCGCTACCCTGCGCATGACGGTCAGCATCGGCCTGTGCTGCCTGCGCCCGCAGCGCGATGCGCTGCACCGGCTGATCTCCGAGGCCGACCGCCAGCTGTACCTGGCCAAGGCCGGTGGCCGCAATCGGGTCAGCTGCACCACGGTGGCCAGCCCGCTGCGTCCACGCGAGCCTGCGCTGACCTGACCGGTTCGCTTTGATCCAGATCAACGCCGTTCCCGCACGGCAGCTCTACAGTCGGCCCCGACATACGCATGAAGGGGAGCCGGGGATGGCACTACTGGTCTGGCAGGACGATCTGAACATCGGCATCGATGTGATCGACCAACAACACCGCCGCATCATCGAGATGCTCAACCACCTGCACGTGGCCCAGTCCAGCCTGCAGCGCGCGGCAGTGGGTGAAGTGATCGACGAGGTGGTCGACTACACCATGTCGCACTTCGCGTTCGAGGAAGAGCTGATGGAGGAAGCGGGCTACCCGTTCTGTGCCGCGCACAAGCGCGTGCATGAGATCTTCATCAAGCGTGTGGCCGAGTACCGGCTGCGCTTCCAGGCCGGCGAGGACATCAGCGATGAACTGCGCACGATGCTCTCGCGCTGGTTGTTCAACCACATCCGCGGCGATGATCAGGCCTATGCCGAACAGGTCAAGGCACACCTGAACCAGTTCACCCGCGAGCACCAGGGCGGTGGCTGGCTGGGACGCACGCTCAAGCGCTTCTTTGGTTGAACCGCAGCGCGCGCCGGTGCAGTGCCACCAGCGCGCACAGCGTCGCTGCCGCAGTCAGGCACAGGTAGTAGCCGACCGCGACCAGACCGAAGCGTTCGGCCAGCCAGGTGGCCAGGTACGGCGCCGGTGCAGCACCCAGAATGCCGGCCAGGTTGAATGACAGCGATGCGCCGGTGTAGCGCACCTCCACCGGGTAGATCTCGGCCAGGAAGGTACCGCAGGGACCATAGGTCAGGCCCATCAGGAACAGGCCCAGGCACAGGAAGGCGGTGACCATCCACGGGCTGTGCGGCTGGAACAGCGGCGCGAACAGCACGCCGAAACCGATGATCAGCACGCTGGCCACGATCATCGTGCGGCGCGTCCCCCAGCGGTCGCCATAGCGCGCCGACAGCGGGATGCCCAGCGCGAAGAACAGCATGCCGGCCATCTGCATCAGCAGGAACTGCTCGCGGCTGTAACCCAGCACCGCCGTGCCATGGCCGAGGCTGAACACGGTCATCAGGTAGAACAGCACGAAGGTGGCGAACGCGCCCAGGGTACCCAGCAGCATCGGCACCGGGTGGTCACGCAGCACCGTCCACATCGGCAGCCGCACCGGCGCCTTGCGCTCCAGCGCCTGCTTGAAGTCGGGGGTCTCGTGGATGTTCAACCGCACCCACAGGCCGAGGCCGACCAGCAGCGCGCTGGCCACGAACGGAATGCGCCAGCCCCACTGCAGGAAGTCGGCCTGGCTCAGGCAACGGCCGAGCACCAGGAAGATGCCGGCCGACAGCAGGAAGCCGAGCGGTGCACCCAGCTGCGGGAACATGCCGTACCAGGCACGCTTGCCCGGCGGTGCGTTCTCGGTGGCCAGCAGCACTGCCCCGCCCCACTCGCCGCCCAGACCCAGGCCCTGGCCGAAACGGCACAGCGCCAGAAGCGCCGGCGCCCACAGACCGATCTGCGCGTGCGTCGGCAGCAGGCCGATCAGCACCGTGGACAGCCCCATGGTCAGCAGCGCAGCCACCAGGGTGGCCTTGCGGCCGATGCGATCGCCGAAATGGCCGAACACTGCCGAGCCAACCGGGCGTGCGATGAAGGCCACCGCGAAGGTTGCCAGCGACTGCAGCAGGGCTGCCTGTTCGCTGCTGTCCGGGAAGAACAGGTGCGGGAACACCAGCACCGCGGCCGTGGCGTAGATGTAGAAGTCGAAGAACTCGATCGTGGTACCGATCAGGCTGGCCAGCAGAACACGACGGGGGGAATTCACGGGCGGCGCGGCAGCGGTGATCGAGGACATCGGCAACACGGGAAATGGCAGATCGACCGATTCTGCCACGGGCTGGCGGCGGTACGGCACGATGGTTTCAGCCGACACCGATGCCGACGAGGGGGCAGGCGCCTCCTGTAACGTCGAGACATGCTCGACGGTTCTTCGCGAGATGCAGCCGAGCATGGCTCGGCTCTACAGAAGAACGAACGGCAGTCGAGCATCGCTCGACTCTACAGAGAGCGAACAGCCGTCCAGCAATCGCGTCGTTACAGCTGCATCCAGGTGGCCTTGATCTCGCTGTACTTGTCGAACGCATGCAGCGATTTGTCGCGCCCGTTGCCGGACTGCTTGTAGCCCCCGAACGGAGCGGTCATGTCGCCGCCATCCCAGCCGTTCACCCAGATGCTGCCGGCACGCAGCTGGCGCGCGACGCGGTGGGCTCGCCCCAGGTCCCGTGTCCACAGGCCCGCGGCCAGGCCGTAGCGGCTGTCATTGGCCACGCGCACCGCTTCGGCCTCGTCTTCGAAACCAAGCACAGCCAGCACCGGCCCGAACACTTCCTCGCGCGCCAGTGCCTGCTCCGGGCGCACCTGGTCGAACACGGTGGGCTGGACGTAGCTGCCGCCGGCTTCCACTTCGGCGCGCCGCCCACCCAGCAGCAACCGGGCACCCTCGCCTTCGGCGCGCGCGATATCGTCCATCACCTTGTCCAGGTGCGCGGCATCCACCAGCGCGCCCATCGGCGCATCGGGGTCCAATGGATGGCGGGGGTGCATGTGCTGGCCATAGGCAACCACCTGATGCACGAAATCCTCGCGGATCGAACGCTGTACCAGGAGCCGCGAACCTGCGGTACAGACCTCGCCCTGGTTGAAGAAGATACCCTGTGCCACCGCCTTCGCGGCGGCGTCCAGATCAGGGGCGTCGGCAAACACCACATGCGGGCTCTTGCCGCCACATTCCAGCCAGACCCGCTTGAGGTTGGATCGCCCTGAACACTGCAGCAGCTTCGCGCCCGTGGCCGTGGAGCCGGTGAAGGCGAGCACGTCCACATCCATGTGCAGGGCCAACGGCTCACCGACGCGCGCACCGTGCCCCGGCAGCACGTTCAGCACGCCCTCTGGCAGGCCCGCTTCGGCGGCCAGCGCCGCCAGCCGCAACGCACTCAAGGGCGAGCGCTCGGACGGCTTGAGCACCACCGAGTTGCCCATGGCCAATGCAGGCGCGATCTTCCAGCAGGCCATCAGCAGCGGAAAGTTCCACGGAACGATCGCGGCCACGACCCCGGCGGCCTCGCGCGTGACCAGTCCCAGTTCGTGCGGGCCGGTCGGCGCGATCTCGCCGTATAGCTTGTCCACGGCCTCGGCGGTCCAGCGCAGGCAGCGCACCGCGCCTGGCAGGTCGATGCGGCGCGCATCACGCACCGGCTTGCCCATGTCCAGGGTTTCCAGCAGGGCCAGCTCGTCGGCATGCGTTTCGACCAATGCCGCCAGCGCCAACAGCACGCGCTTTCGCTGGGCCGGGCTGGCCTGCGACCAGTGGCCGGCCTCGAAGCTGCGCCGCGCGGCCAGTACCGCGCGCTCCACGTCCTGTGCGTCGCAGTCGGCGACCGCCCCCAGTACGCGACCGTCGATCGGGCTGACGCAGTCGAAACGGGCGCCGCTGGCTGCATCGACATAGCGGCCATCGATGAAGGCCTGGCCTGGCATCGACAGCTGGAGGGCCAGTGCCTGCCAATGGCTGCGGTCGGGAAAATCGGCCATGGGAAGCTCCAGCATTCTACGAGCCTTGGTTATACCGGGGTCACCGCGACTCCGCCGTGACGTGGCTGCGCTACATTCGTCGCATCGGACCCGACGGAGCTGGCATGAAGCGTCCCGGAAGCGACCTGCACGACCTGACCACACAGCGCCCCGAGTCACTGGACGCTTACTGGATGCCATTCACCGCCAACCGCCAGTACAAGGCGGCACCACGCATGCTGGTCCGCGCCGAAGGCATGCACTACGAAGACATCGATGGCCGACAGATCCTCGACGGCACCGCCGGCCTGTGGTGCTGCAACGCCGGCCACGCGCGACCGCGCATCGTCGAGGCCATCGCCGGGCAGGCACGCACGCTCGACTACTCGCCCGCTTTCCAGATGGGCTCGCCGCCGGCCTTCGCGCTGGCACAGCGGCTGGCCGCACTGGCTCCGGCCCCGCTCAACCATGTGTTCTTCACCAGCTCCGGCTCGGAGGCGGTGGATACCGCGATGAAGATCGTGCTGGCTTACCACCGCCAGCGTGGCGAGGGCCAGCGCACGCGCTTCATCAGCCGCGAGAAGGCCTATCACGGCGTCGGTTTCGGTGGCATGGCGCTGGGCGGTCTGCCCAACAACCGCAGGGCGTTCGGCCTGCAACTGGGGGGCGTGGACTATCTGCGCCACACCCTGGACCTGCAGCGCAACGCGTTCAGCAAGGGCCTGCCGCGCCAGGGCGCGGAGCTGGCCGACGACCTGGAACGGCTGATCGCGCTGCATGACGCCTCGACGATTGCCGCCGTCTTCGTCGAGCCCATCGCCGGCTCCGCCGGGGTGATCCTGCCCGCGCCCGGATACCTGCAGCGCCTGCGCGAATTGTGCGACCACCACGGCATCCTGCTGGTGTTCGATGAGGTCATCACCGGTTTCGGCCGGGTCGGCATGCCCTTCGCCGCGCAGCGCTTCGGGGTCACACCGGACCTGCTGACCTTCGCCAAGGCGGTCAGCAACGGCGCGGTGCCGCTGGGCGGCGTGCTGGCCAGCGACGCCGTGCATGCCACGCTGATGCAGGCCCCGCCGCAGGCCATCGAGCTGTTCCACGGCTATACCTACTCGGGTCACCCGCTGGCCTGCGCCGCAGCGCTGGCAACACTGGACGTCTACGCCGAGGAGCGCCTGTTCGAGCGCGCCATCGAACTGGGCGAGTACTGGCAGGAACGGCTGCACGCGCTGCAGGGCCTGCCCAACGTGATCGACATCCGCAACTTCGGGCTGGTCGGCGCGGTCGAGCTGGCACCGCGCCGCGATGCCCCTGGCAGCCGCGGCTACGAGGTGTTCCGGCGCTGCTTCCACGATGGCCGGCTGCTGGTGCGCTGCACCGGTGACATCATCGCGCTGTCGCCGCCGCTGATCGTGGACAAGGCGCAGATCGACCAGATCACCGGCACCCTGGGCGAGATGATCCGGGTCACCGCCTGAGCCCGGGCCGGCGGCGGCGAGCGGGTACAATGGGCGGTTCCGCTCCTGCTCGTTGCCGTGCCCATGGATATCGTCGTCAAAGAAGAACTCAAGGCCTACATCGACCCGCTGACCGCGGACGAACATGACGCGCTGGAGCGCAGCATCCTCGCCGAAGGCTGCCGCGATGCGCTGGTGCTGTGGGGTAATGTGCTGGTCGATGGTCACAACCGTTTCGGCATCTGCCAGAAGCATGGCCTGCCCTTCAACACCGTGCAGAACACGCGCTTCCAGAGCATGGAAGACGTTCACCTGTGGATGATCGAGCAGCATCTGGGCCGTCGCAGCGTGTCCGATTTCCAGCGCGGCGTGCTGGCGCTGCGCAAGCGCGACATCCTGGCCGCCCGCAAGCAGGTCGAGCAGGCGCAGCTGCAGCGCGAGAGCGACGGTACCGCCGAGATTGCCGATGAGGCGGGCGAGGACAGCCCGCCGTGGGAGCCGGCACCGAAGCTCAGCCGCGCCGAACTGGCCCGCGAAGCCAAGCTGAGTACCAGCCAGGTCGGCATGATCGAGCGCATCCATGCCCAGGCTGCACCCGAAGTGGTGGAGGCAGTGAAGGCCGGCGTGATCTCGATCAGCGCCGCCGCAGCCGTGGCCGATCTGCCCGAAGAGGAGCAACGCGCCGCCGCCGCCGGCGGCAAGGATGAGCTGAAGCAGGCGGCCAAGCGCGTGCGCGAATCCAAGCGCAAGCCGCGCGCGCCGAAGCCGGACGCGGCCGAGATGGACTTCGAGGAGCCCAGCGAGGACGAGATCGCCAGCCGCGACGCCGAGGTACTGTTGGCACTGGAACAGCTGGGCGAGGATGCCCCGGCCCTGCGCCGCCGCGTGGTCGCGTTGACCCGCGAGAACGACACCCTGCGCGCGCAGCTGGCCGCGCTGCGCAAGCAGGTAGTGCCGGCCGCTGGCCGGCAACTCCATGAAGGTATCGGGTGAACTGAAGATGCCGGCCAGCGT
>NZ_JBHHMJ010000403.1:0-321 GCF_042136455.1 Stenotrophomonas sp. 3diitr2024 | reverse complement strand
GTTCGGCAAGGGCTCGGTGATGCGCATGGGCGACCGCGTGGTCGAGCCCGTCGAAGCCATCCCGACCGGTTCGCTGATGCTCGACATCGCACTGGGCATTGGCGGTCTGCCGAAGGGCTCCAAGATCTATGGCGCCTACGGCGGCGGTCCGATGGGCAAGCGCGTGGAAGTGATCTGGGATCGCATCACCACCCCCAATGGCATCGACGTTGCGGAAACCACCGTCGGCGTCTTCGTCGGCCACGCCGCGCTCGATCATCAGATCCTCGAATTCCTCGCGGGTCTTCAGCGCGGTCACCAGCTTCTGCTGCAGCGCGAACT
>NZ_JBHHMJ010000399.1:0-1546 GCF_042136455.1 Stenotrophomonas sp. 3diitr2024 | reverse complement strand
CTCCAGCATCGCCAGGCCAGCGGCCATCGCCACCGGGTTGCCGCTCAGCGTGCCGGCCTGGTAGATCGGGCCGGCCGGGGCGATCTGCTGCATCAGCTCGCGGCGCCCGCCGTAGGCGCCCACCGGCACCGTCGACTTGTTGACCACCACGGTCGGCACGCTCATGTGCCGCCCGATGGTGCGGGCCACAGCCAGCACGTACTGCAGATCGGCACTGCCATCCTCGTCCGGCGGCGTGCCGACGGCGATGAACACGACCTGGCCGTGGCCGATCGCGGCCGCGGCATCGGTGGTGAACGCCAGCCGCGACGCGGCGTGGTTGGCCTTCACCATCGGCTCCAGGCCCGGCTCATAGATCGGGATGATGCCCTGGTTGAGGCCATCGACCTTGGCCTGGTCGATATCGACGCAGACCACCTGGTGGCCGACGTCGGCCAGGCAGGTACCGGTCACCAGCCCTACATAACCGGTACCGAAAATCGCAACGCGCATGTCCGTGCAGGCTCCGTGGTCGCTTACGGCAGGACGCCCAGCAGCTCGACGTCGAAGGTCAGAGTCGCGTTCGGGCCGATCGGGCCACCCGGGGTGCCGTTCTCACCGTAAGCCAGCTCACCCGGGATCCAGAAGCGGTACTTCGAACCGACCGGCATCAGCGCGACGCCTTCGGTCCAGCCCTTGATCACCTGGTCCAGGCCGAACTCGGCCGGCTGGCGACCATAGGAGCTGTCAAACACGGTGCCGTTGAGCAGCTTGCCTTCGTAGTTCACGCGCACCTTGCTGCTCGGCAGCGGGCGCTCGCCGCTACCCGGGCGGATGATCTGGTACTGCAGGCCAGACGGGGTGGTCACCACGCCCGGCTGGGTCTTGTTCTTGGCCAGGAACGCGTTGCCTTCCTCGCGGTTGGTCTGCGCAGCGGCAGCGGCCTTGGCCTGCATCTCGGCCTGCTTGCTGCCCATGAAGGCCTGGATGGTGGCGGTCGCGTCAGCTTCCGTCATCTTCGGCTGGCCCTTGCTCAGACCTGTGCTGATCGCGTCAAACAGCGAGGCGACATCGATGTCGTCCTTCAGCTGTGCCAGCGACGGGCCGACCGAGTACGAACCGATCATCTGCGACACTTTGACGCGATCGACCTTCGGCGGCTGCGAACCCGGCGCCATGCCCGGCACCTGCTGGCCACTGCGGGCCATCACGACCTGGCGCAACGCGGCATCGGTGGCCTTGGCCTGTTCCTGGGTGATCTGCGGCTGCAGGCCTTCGAACGAACGCTCCACGGCAGTGCGCAGCGCGGCCACATCGATCTCATCGGCGATCGGGGTGAACGACTTGGCGACATCAAGGCCGATGGCGTAGCCGAGCTTCTGCTTGGGGGAATTCAAGGTTGCGGTCTCCTTGGCGGCTGCGGGGGCAGCCGGTTGTTGCGACAGAGCGACACCCGAAGTGCCCATCGCCAGAATCAGAACCGACGCCGCGGCGCCGCGCATTCCCATCTTCATTCGCTGCATTCCTGGAAGTGTCTGGGCGCCGACGTCGGCGCGAAAAGAAACAT
>NZ_JBHHMJ010000395.1:0-5775 GCF_042136455.1 Stenotrophomonas sp. 3diitr2024 | reverse complement strand
TGGAGCGGTGCCGGCCAAGGCCGGCACCCACCGCGCATCAATCATGCTCGACCGCGCTGCAGTCGAGCCACGCCATGCGTGGATGGAACGGCGCCGACCAAGGTCGGCATCTACCGGAACACGCGCTTTCAGCGCGGCATGCTGTCCTCGGCCACCAGCGCGTGGTGCACGCCGATACCTGCCCGCACGCCCTCGGCAGCGGCCAACGTGATGTTGCCGACCGTGGTCGCATCGCCTGCGGCATACACGTTCGGCACCGAGGTCTGCTTCATCGCATCGACCTCGATCAGCACGCCCAACGGGCTCTCGGCCAGCACGCAGCCGAGCTGCTGCACCAGCGGCGTGGCCATCGCCTGGGTGGCCGGCACGAACAGCGCACGCTGGGCGATGCGGCGGCCATCGGCCAGCTCCACTTCCAGCCAAGTCGGCTGGTCGCCCTGCACGCCCAGCACCGGCGACGTCTCGATCCGCACGCCACGCTGCTGCATGGCAGCCCGTTCCTCATCGGTGATCGGCAGGCCCTGGCTGAAGAAGGTGACATTGCCCCAGTCGGCAAAGAGCGGCGCCTTGCTGGCGGACATCGGATGCCCACCAAGCAGCCCGATGGCGCCACCGCCCACTTCGTAACCGTGGCAATAGGGGCAGTGCAGCACGGTGCTGCCCCAGCGCTCGGCCAGCCCGGGCAGCTCCGGCAGCTGGTCGGCGATACCGCTTGCCAGCAGCAGCTTGCGCGCGGCGAGCACCTGCCCATCGGCGGTTCGCACTTCCACACCCTCTGCGCCGGCGGTGGCCTGCACGGCCTCGGCATGCACCCAGCGCACGCTGGGGTAGTCCAGCAGCTGCTGGCGCGCGGCCTTCAGCAGCTCGGCACCGCTGATGCCATCCAGCCCCAGCACCCCGTGCGAATGGCTGGCGAAACGATTGCGCGGCAAACCGGCGTCGATGACGGTGACCGGGCGGCGGGCACGGGCCAGGATCAGGCCCGCAGCAATGCCGGCATAACTGCCGCCGACGATGAGCACATCAGGATTCATGGTGACCTTCCAGGGAGCGGTGATGGGCGAGGTGGCGGGCGAAGTCGGCGCCGAGCTTGTCCAGTGTGGTCGCCCGCAGGCGCTGTTCGAGCAGGCGCTGTGCTTCGCGTGCACCCTCCAGCAAAGCGCTGTTGACCAGCTGCTGGATCGGGCAGCCACCGCCGGAATCGCGGGTGCCTACCTGTACCAGCGACGGTGCGCCCACCGCCAGGTAGACGTCATGCAGGGTGATGGCTGCGGCATCGCGGGCCAGGTGGCTGCCACCGCCATGGCCACGGGCGCTGCGAACCAGGCCCGCCCTGTGCAGCTGCGCCAGCAGACGGCGGATCACCACCGGATGGGTCGGCAGGCAGGACGCCAGCTGCTCGGAGGTGCGCGGGCCGTCCTGGCCGACCAGATGCGCCATCACGTGCAGGGCGTCGGAGAGCGGGTTCGCGGTCTTCATGTAACTACGATAGTTACATTTATATCCCCTGTCCAGGGTCCACATTTGTTCCATACGGACACATTTGTCCTATGAAACATTTCCTTCACATCACTAAACGAAACGCTAATGTGATTTACGTCGCACTTCAGCGGGAGCTTGGCGGGTCGATACCGCAATGCCCCTTCCCGAGAGTGCTTCCCCATGAATGCGTCTGTCCGTGCTCCGCGCCTGCAGTCCAAGCTGCTCGGCGCGGTGTCTGTTGGCTTGGCCGTGGTCCTGCTGTGCGCGCTGGCTGGCCTGGCCTCCGCCTGGTTCAAGTTGTCCACCGAGGTTCCGCCCGAAGTCACGCACAGCCGCGACGCCGAACGCCTGCAGCGTGAGTTCCGCGGCCAGGTGCAGGAATGGAAGAACGTGCTGCTCCGCGGCCACGACGACGCGTTGCGTCAGCGCCACCTGGACGCTTTCGACAACGAAGGCCGCCTGGTCGAACGGCTGGCCAAGGGCCTGGTGACCAGCCCGGACGCGCGCACGCGTGAACTGGCGCAGGCGTTCGTTGGCCTGCACGCGCAGCTGCAGCAGGACTATCACGCGGCGCTGCAGGCATTTGCCGCGGCCGGCTACGATCCGGCCGCCGGCGACAACCTGGTGCGCGGCAAGGATCGCGCGGTGGCGACCGCTCTGGATGCACTGAGCGCGCATGCCACGCAGGTGGCCGAAGCGGCGCTGGCGGCACGTGCGCAGCAGGCGCGGCAGACCCTGCTGCTGTGCGCGTCACTGACGGTGCTGGCCGCGGTGCTGTTGCTGATCGGCCTGGCCTGGTGGCTGCGGCGCGCCGTGGTGCGGCCGGTACTGGCGGTGGAAGCCGCTGCACGCGCAGTGGCTGCCGGCGATCTGCAGCACGTGGTGCAGGTGCGCAGCCGCGACGAGATCGGACGCCTCGCCCAGGCGATGCAGGCGTTGCAGTCCACGCTGCGCGGCGTGCTGGATGCACAGGCCGCGATGGCTCAGGCGCACGAGGCCGGCACGATCAGCCATCGCATGGACGCCGCTGCCTTCCCCGGCGCGTTCGGCACCATGGTGGCCGACTGCAACACGCTGGTCGACGCACACATCCGGGTGAAGATGCGCGCGATCTCGATCATGGGCCGCTACGCCGTCGGCGACCTCAGCCAGGACATGGAACGCCTGCCCGGCGAGAAGGCAGTGATCACCGAAGCGCTGGATGCGGTCAAGCACAACCTCGGTGCGATCAACGGCGAAATCCGCCGCCTGGCCGAAGCGGCGGCCGCCGGTGACTTCAGCCAGCGCGGCGACAGTGCGCGCTTCGAGCATGATTTCCATGCGATGGTCGAGGGCCTCAACCGCCTGATGCAGACTACCGAGCTGAACCTGGGCGAGGTCTCCAGCATGCTGCGTGCCATCGCCGGCGGCCGCCTCGGCGCGCGCATGCACGGCGATTTCCAGGGCGTGTTCGCGCGCATCGCCGGCGATGCCAACACCACTGCCGCGCAGCTGGCAACCATCGTCACCGACATCAAGCATGCCTCCGGCAACATCCATACCGCTGCCGCAGAGATTGCCGCCGGCAACAATGACCTGTCGCGCCGTACCGAGCAGCAGGCCGCCAATCTGGAAGAGACCGCGGCATCCATGGAAGAGCTGACCTCCACCGTGCGCCAGAATGCCGAGCACGCGCGCCAGGCCAACCAACTGGCGATCGGGGCACAGAGTGTCGCCTCACACGGTGGCAGCGTGGTCGGGCAGGTGGTGGCGACCATGGGTGCGATCGAAACGTCGTCGCGGCAGATCGCCGAGATCATCAGCGTGATCGATGGCATCGCCTTCCAGACCAACATCCTGGCGCTGAACGCTGCGGTGGAAGCGGCACGCGCCGGTGAGCAGGGCCGCGGATTCGCGGTTGTCGCCAGCGAAGTGCGCACCCTGGCGCAGCGCTCTGCGGCGGCGGCAAAGGAGATCAAATCGCTGATCGAGGCGTCGGTGGAACAGGTCGGTGAGGGTGCGCAGCGCGTGCGCGAGGCCGGTGACACCATGGCCGAGATCGTCGCCTCGGTGCAGCGCGTGACCGACATCATGGCCGAGATCTCCGCGGCGTCGCAGGAGCAGAGCGCAGGCATCGAACAGGTCAGCCAGACGGTGATCCAGATGGACGGCACCACCCAGCAGAACGCCGCGCTGGTGGAAGAAGCCAGCGCCGCGGCGCGCAGCCTGGAACAGCAGGCGAACCGGTTGATCGATGCGGTGGATGTGTTCGACCTGTCGGCCACGGCGACAGCGAAGGACGCGTTGGCGCGCGCGGCCTGAGTGATCCGGTTGCCGGCCAGCGGCCGGCAGCATCCACCGCCGCACGGGTGGCGCCCGGCCGTTGGTCGGGCGATGGCAGGAATCCGTGCGGACCAATGGTCCGCACCCACAAACCGGTCCGCACACACCGCGGCCCGCAGCGGCCTCGTGGTCGTACACGGTGGTGCAATGCACCGTTGCCGGCATGCACACGGGCGCTGGCCTACCCTTTCGTGGATATTCCCGTCTCCCTCCCCCCTGCTGGAGCCCCTCATGACAGTCCCCGCCTTCGGTCTCGGCACCTTCCGCCTGAAAGACCAGACCGTGATCGACTCCGTGCGCAACGCGCTGGATGCCGGCTACCGCGCCATCGATACCGCGCAGATCTACGGCAACGAAGCCGAAGTCGGCCAGGCCATCGCCGATTCCGGCGTGCCGCGCGATGAGATCTACCTGACCACCAAGGTCTGGATCACCGCGTTCAAGCGCGAAGCGCTGCTGGCCAGCCTGCGTACCAGCCTGGAAAAGCTGCGCACCGATCATGTCGACCTGACACTGATCCACTGGCCGTCGCCGAACGACAAGGTCGACGTGCCGATGGAGGAGTACCTGACCGCACTGGCCGAGGCCAAGGCACAGGGCCTGACGAAGGAGATCGGCATCTCCAACTTCACCATCGCGCAGACCCGCAAGGCGATCGGCATCCTGGGTGACGGCGCCATCGCCACCAACCAGATCGAGATCCACCCGTACCTGCAGAACCGCCTGCTGGTGAAATTCCTGCAGGACAACGGCATCCACATCACCGCCTACATGAGCCTGGCCTATGGCGAGGTAATCAAGGACCCGGTGATCCAGGCCATTGCCGGCCGCCACCAGGCCACGCCGGCGCAGATCGCGCTGGCCTGGGCGCTGCAGCAGGGCTTCTCGGTCATTCCGTCCTCGACCAAGCGCGAGAACCTGGCCAGCAACCTGGAGGCAGCAGCGATCCGCCTGACCGACGAAGACATGGCACAGATCGCCAAGCTTGACCGCGGCCATCGCCTGGCCAACCCGGAAGGCATCGCCCCGGCCTGGGATTGATTCCAAGACGGCGCGCAACCGCTCTGGTAGACGCCGACCCTGGTCGGCGCAGACGTCTGACCGATCGATGAAACACCGTGCCGACCAAGGTCGGCACCTACCGGAACGCGGGGATCATCCCCTGCCCTGCAACAACCACCCACGCATCGCCGCACTGACCTCGTCCGGTTTTTCCATCGGCGCCAGGTGCCCGCAATCGGGAACCACCACCAGCTGCGAGTGCGGCACCATCGCGTGCATTTCCTCGCTCACCGCGAGTGGCGTAATGCGGTCGTTCGCGCCGCACACGATCAGCAGCGGATCACGGTAACCGGCCAGCACATCATGACCATCACGGCGTTCCAGCGCGCTCTGGCGCAGGAACACCTCCGCGCCCAGGCGGGTGGTCATGTCGCGCACGCGCTGCACCAGCACGTAGTCGTCCAGCCGCGAGGCATCGATGTAGCTGCGCATCAGCACATCGCCGAAGCCGTGGAACTTCCCCGGCAGGCGCACGCTGGCGCGCTGGCTGCGCCGCTGCTCGGCCCGCTCCGGCGAGTCGGCGTGGATGGAGGTGTCGATCAGCGCCAGCTGCAGCACCCGCTCCGGCGCAATGCGCAGGATCTGCTGGGCCACGAAGCCGCCCAGCGAGAACCCGGCCAGCGCAAAGCGCTCCGGTGCCTGCGCCAGCACGTCTTCGGCCACCGCCTGCAGGGTCTCGCCACCGGTCTGGTCGCCCACGGTGCAGTCGGCGATATCGGCCAGGTCGGCCAACTGCGCGCGCCACAGCTCAGCATCGTTGAGCAGGCCGGGCAGCAGCAACAGGGGGATACGGTCGGTCATGGGGATATTGTCGCGCCAGCACGGTGACGGAACCATGCCGCAACGGGCGATTGCGTTGTAGAGTCGCGCCATGCTCGACTGCAGTACAGCCCGTCGAGCATGGCTCGA
>NZ_JBHHMJ010000385.1:0-325 GCF_042136455.1 Stenotrophomonas sp. 3diitr2024 | reverse complement strand
CGGGTAACGATCGACCTCGGCCTGGATTTGCTGCATTACCGCCACAACCACACTCCTTGCTTCGCCGGACAAACCGACCGTGATGGTCGGCTAGACTGCCCACGGTAGCCGCCATTGTCCCATCGCGGTCCACTCACCGGTAGCCATCGATGACTTCTGCTTCCCCGGCGCCCCGCGGCGTCTACCTGATCACCCCGGACGAGCCCGATACCGCACGCTGCCGATGGTTTGGTATGTGCCGCCGCTGTCGCCGATCCAGTCCGCCGCCGAGCGTGGCCGCGTGGGCATGAGCGGCGAGCTGCCGGACGTGGCGTCGCTGCGCATC
>NZ_JBHHMJ010000376.1:0-703 GCF_042136455.1 Stenotrophomonas sp. 3diitr2024 | reverse complement strand
CTGCTGGGCAAATAAGGTAGTGACGGCCGGCGGCCGGCACTACCGGCAAGGCATCACGCGGCGAGTGCCTTGACCACCGCCTCGCTGAAAGCAGGAATGTCATCCGGCTTGCGGCTGGTGATCACGTTGCCGTCGACCACGACCTCGGCATCGCGCCAGTTCGCGCCCGCGTTGGCCAGGTCCTGCTGAAGGGAGGGCCAGGAGGTCAGCTCGCGGCCATCTGCCAGCCCGCTGTTGATCAGCAGCCACGGACCATGGCAGATCGCCGCGACGGGCTTGCCGGCTTCATCCACTGAGCGGATGAAGCTGAGCACCGCGTCGTCGGTGCGCAGTGTGTCCGGATTGATGACGCCCCCTGGCAGCACCAGGGCATCAAAGCCCGCCGGATCCGCCTCGTCCAGCGGAATGTCGACCGCGACGGCGTCGCCCCAGTTCTTCTCTTTCCAGCCCTTGATGGTCGCCTCCTTTGCGGGCGACACCACGCTGACCCGCGCACCTTCCGCTTCCAGCAGCCGTTTGGGCTCGGTCAATTCGGACTGTTCAAAGCCGTGGGTCGCGAGGATTGCGATCTGTTTGCCCTTCAATCGCTCTGCCATGGGTGCACTCCAGTTGGGGGAGTGCACAGCGTGGACGAACGGCCCTTGCACGGCGGTGACCCTGCCGTGCACGGCAGGTGGAGAGGACCCGGGGGGGGGGGGGGGGG
>NZ_JBHHMJ010000373.1:0-360 GCF_042136455.1 Stenotrophomonas sp. 3diitr2024 | reverse complement strand
CTGCTGGGCGTGGGCATCCGCCTGCTGGTGATGCAGACCCTGCAGCAGCGTCGCGAGCGCGAGAACCGGCAGATCAACGAGCGGCTGCGCACACTGATGGCGGCCTACAAGACCCTGGAAGCGCAGACCGCGCTGGTCGAGCAGCTGGCGGCACGTGACGTGCACCGTCAGTACCTGGCCTTCGTGATGGGCGCGTTGGTGGCCGGTGGTACAGCCGATGCCCCGATCGACCGCCACCCGCGCGACCGCCTGAACATCTACCAGGCCACCCTGCAGGGCATGCGTGACGTCGTTGCAGCGGTCGCCCACGTGGCCGGCTTCGCCCGCATCGACGGCAACGTGGTACCCAAGGGCCTGGTA
>NZ_JBHHMJ010000371.1:0-340 GCF_042136455.1 Stenotrophomonas sp. 3diitr2024 | reverse complement strand
GTTCGTCCTGGTCCAGGGCCATCGCCCGGTCCAGCACCAGCTCGCGCTGGTCGGCGTCGAGGATGCCGTGCTGTTCCAGGTACAGCAGGAAGCCGCGGCATTCCACATCCAGCTTGTCGTTCTTGAAACCAGCCAGCAGCTTGGCCACGTCGCGGGTGGCCGAGGCATAGTCGGCGGCGTTGCGGCGGCGGCCTTCGAAATCCTGGTAGAAGGTCGGCAGCGTGATCACACCAATCTTCCGTGCCGGCTCGCCGTTGGCGGCCGGAATGGTCATGGTCTCGCCCTTGGCGGCCTGTTCGGCCAGGCGCACCTTCTGCCGGGTCAGCACCAGGGTGTGGTG
>NZ_JBHHMJ010000369.1:0-1724 GCF_042136455.1 Stenotrophomonas sp. 3diitr2024 | reverse complement strand
GCCGAGCCCATGCTCGGCTGCTGCCCGGAACCTGAGCCGAGCATGGGCTCGGCTCTACAACCAGCAGATCAACCGCCGGCGCCACCACCGCCAGCCTGGATGCCACCTGCGGTCAGTGCGGTCGGATCCAGCAGGCGCCGCAATTCGGCCTCCTCCAGCCCGCTGTCTTCCAGTGCCACGTCCAACACCGGGCGTTGTTCCTTGTAGGCACGCTTGGCGATGGCCGCGGCCTTCTCGTAGCCGATGATCGGATTCAATGCCGTGACCAGGATCGGATTGCGCGCCAGCGCTTCGGCCACACGGTCCTCGCGCACCTTCAGCCCGGCGATCGCGCTGTCGGCCAGCAGCCGCGACACATTGGCCAGCAGGCCGATGCCATCGAGCAGGTTCACCGCGATCAGCGGCAGGGCGACGTTGAGCTGGAAGTTTCCGGTCTGCCCGGCCACGGTGATTGCCGTGTGGTGGCCGATCACCTGCGCGCAGGCCATCACGGTCGCTTCCGGAATCACCGGGTTGACCTTGCCCGGCATGATCGAGCTGCCCGGCTGCAGCGCCGGCAGTTCGATCTCGCCCAGCCCGGCCAGCGGACCGGCATTCATCCAGCGAAGATCATTGGCGATCTTGATCAGCGCCACGGCCAGTGCATTGAGCTGGCCCGACAGTTCCACGGCATCATCCTGCGCGGCCAGGCCCTCGAACTTGTTCTCGGCGCTGTCGAACTTGAAACCGGTCTGTTGCTTCAGTGCCTTGGCCACCTGCGCGCCGAAGCGCGGGTCGGCATTGATGCCGGTGCCGATGGCGGTGCCACCCAGCGGCAGGCGGCGCACGCGCCTGAGGCTGTCTTCGATCCGCTCCTGCGCCGAGGCCAGCTGTGCCGACCATGCGCCGAACTCCTGCTCGAAGGTCAGTGGCATCGCGTCCATCAGGTGCGTACGGCCGGTCTTGACCACCTTGCGCAGGCTGCGGCCCTTCTTGTCCAGGGTCTTGCGCAGGTGCACCAGCGCCGGCAGCAGCTGCTCATGCGTCGCCAACACCGCCGACACGCGCAGCGCAGTCGGAATCACGTCGTTGGAGCTCTGCCCCTGGTTGACGTGGTCATTGGGGTGCACGGCGGTCTTGCCCGCCTTGCCGGCACGGTTGGCCAGTGTGGCGATGACCTCATTGGCATTCATGTTCGACGACGTGCCCGAACCGGTCTGGTAGACATCGATCGGGAACTGCGCATCCCAGTTGCCGGCGGCCACTTCGGCGGCAGCGGTCTGGATGGCCTTGGCCACGTTCTTCGGCAGATGGCCCAGCTCCGCGTTGACGCCCGCGGCGGCGCCCTTGACCAGGCCCAGGGCACGGATGAAACCGCGCGGCATGCGCTGGCCCGACACCGGGAAGTTCTGCACGGCACGCTGGGTCTGCGCGCCCCACAGGGCGTCGGCAGGCACCTGCAGCTCGCCCATGCTGTCGTGTTCGATTCTGAAACCCTTGCTTGCAGCTTTGCTCATTGCATCAACTCCGCACTACTTCAGTTGGGGAAAGGGAAGCGGCGGCTGGCAGGGTGTCGCTTCCCGGGCTGGCGGCTGCGCCAACGATACTCCCTTGCCCGCAGCGTGGGATGACGAGCGCGGGCCAGATCGTTTCATCCGCAGGGCCGTTGTGCACGCGCAGGGGTAGTGCCGGCCGCTGGCCGGCACCATGGAAGCGTAGGCCGGGCGTGGTTGCCGGCCAGCGGC
>NZ_JBHHMJ010000349.1:0-4244 GCF_042136455.1 Stenotrophomonas sp. 3diitr2024 | reverse complement strand
GATGCGGCTGCCAAGCCTACACGGACGTACTTGCGGCGTCCCCGCACTCCGACACCGCCCCGCCCACCCACGGAAGGCACGCTCTTGCTGTTGCTGTTGCTGTTGCTGTTGCCGGCCAGCGGCCGGCACTACCGTGGGTGCAGGGCTGCAAGCCCTGCAACACAAAAAACCCCGCTTGCGCGGGGTTCTCTGTGGGTTGCGTGCAGCGCGAACGGTTACGGGCGACGGGCCAGGGCCTCAACGTCCTTCGCCTTCGGCAGCAGGTCCTGCTTGCTGACGCGCAGGAAACCGATCGTCAGCATCGGCACCGCCACCAAGATCGAGGACAGCACCACGATCACCGCACCGATCATATGCGTCTCGGCCAGGCCTTCCATCGAGCTGCCGCCGTACAGGTACAGGGCAAGCGCGGACAGGAAGAACATCACCGCAGTGATCACCGTACGCGACAGCGTCTGGTTGATCGAACGGTTCAGCACTTCCATCGAATCCACGCGCAGGCTGCGGAAGTTCTCACGGACGCGGTCGAAGACCACGATGATGTCGTTGATCGCAAAGCCCATCACCGACAGCAGGCCGGCCAGCACGGTCAGGTCGAACTCACGGCCCAGCAGGGACACGTAAGCGACCGTCACGATCAGGTCGAACATCGCCACGATGCTGGCGGTGACCGCGAACTTCCACTCGAAGCGCACTGCGATGTAGATCAGGAAGCCGGCCAGCATGAAGATGGTGGCATACAGGCCATTCATCGCCAGGTCCTTGCCGATCTGCGGGCCCACGAACTCGTTGCGGAGCACGGTGGCCTGATTGTCGGCAGTGGACAACGCCTTCACCACGGCAGCGGCCGTGGCCTTGTCCTCGTGGGCGGCGTCGCCGGTACCCGGAGCATGCTCGCCGTGCGGGGCCAGGCGGATCAGCAGGTCGGTGTTGCCACCGACGCTCTGCACCTGGGCGCCTTCGAAGCCACTCTGCTCGAGCTTGGTGCGGACCTGCTCAACATCCACCGCCTTGTCGAAGCGGGCTTCGATCAGGGTGCCGCCGGTGAAGTCCAGCGCGTAGTTGAAGCCCTTGATGCCGATGATGGCGACCGAGGCCAGGAACACCACGATGGTGACTGCCATGGCGACATGGCGCCAGCGCATGAAGTCGATCTTGGTGTCGTTCGGGAGGATGTGCAGCGGAAACAGTTTCATTGTGCGTGTCGTCCCGTCAGATGGCCACGTTCTGGAGCTTCTTGCGACGGCCGTAGATCAGCGTCGCCAGCGCACGCGACACGGTGATCGCGGTGAACATGGAGGCGAAAATACCGATGATCATGGTCAGCGCGAAGCCCTTCAGCGGACCGGTACCGAATGCAAACAGCGCCACGCCGACGATCAGGCCGGTCAGGTTGGCGTCGAGGATGGTGCCCGAGGCACGCTCGTAACCGGTCACGATCGCCGTCTTGCCCGGCACACCGGCTCGCAGCTCTTCACGGATACGCTCGTTGATCAGCACGTTGGCGTCCACCGACAGGCCAACCGACAACGCCAGGCCGGCAAAGCCCGGCAGGGTCATGGTGGCACCGAACAGCGACATCACCGCCACTACGATCAGCAGGTTGAACAGCATCGCTGCCGAGGTGATCACACCGAACATGCGGTAGTACACGCTGAAGAACACCAGGGTGAACAGGAACGCGAACACCACCGCGCGCATGCCGTTCTTGACGTTCTCGGCGCCGAGGCTCGGGCCGACCACGCGCTCCTCGACGAAGTCCATCGGCGCAGCCAGCGAACCCGACTTCAGCAGCTTGGCCAGGTCTTCGGCTTCCTTCTTCTGCAGGCCGGTGGTCTGGAAGTTCTTGCCGAACACGCCGTTGATGTTGGCCACCGAGATCACTTCCTCGTTGACCTTGAAGCCACGCACTTCCTGCCCGTCGACGACGGTTACGGTCGGCACGCGCTCGGTGTAGACCACCGCCATCGGCTTGTTCACGTTGGCGCTGGTGAAGTCGAACATGCGCTGGCCACCGACGTTGTTCAGCGTCACGCTGACCGCCGGCGAGCCGCTGTTCGAATCGGTCACCGCCTGCGCACCGACCATCTGGTCGCCGGTGACGATCACGCGCTTGTTCAGCAGGATCGGGCCACGGCCGTCGCGCTGCTGGTAGACCTTCGCTTCCGGCGGAATGCGGCCGGAGTTGATGGCGTCCTGCGCATTGCCTTCAACCACCGCACGGTATTCCAGGGTGGCGGTGGCACCGATCATGCGCTTGGCTTCGGCGGTGTCCTGCACGCCGGGCAGCTGCACGACCACGCGGTCGGCACCCTGGCGCTGGATGATCGGCTCGGCCACGCCGAGCTGGTTCACGCGGTTACGCAGGGTGTTGATGTTCTGCTCGATGGCACCATTGGAGATCTGCGCGATCTCGGTATCGGGCACGGTCACCGTGATGCGGTTGCCGCTGACGTCGTAGCCGAGGGTCGGCTGCGCCTTGACCAGCGCGGCGCGGGCGCGCTGCGCGGCGTCATCGCCGGCGGATGGGCTCAGGTTGGCCACGATGCTGTTGTCGGCGCGGCGTTCCACCGACTGGTAGGCGATACGCGCGTCACGCAGGGTGCTGCGCACGTCTTCGGTATAGGCATCCAGGCGCTTGTCGAGGGCAGCCTTCTGGTCGACCTGCAGCACGAAATGCACGCCGCCCTGCAGGTCCAGGCCCAGCACCATCGGGCGACCGCCGAGGTTGGCCAGCCAGTCCGGCACGGTCGAAGCCAGGTTCAGCGCCACGGTGTACTTCTCGCCGACGGTGTCACGCAGGGCGTCGCTGGCAGCGGACTGCGACTTCAGGTCCGGCAGGCGGACGATCAGGCTTTCCCCTTCCTTTTCGGCACCGATGGTGGCGATGCCGGCCTTTTTCAGGTCGGCCAGCACACGGTCGCGCAGCGCATCGTCGATCTGCCCGCCACGGTTGGCGGTGATCTGGATGGCCGGGTCCTTCTGGTAGATGTTGGGCAGCGCATACAGCGCGCTGAGCGCCAGTACGATCAGGATGACGACGTACTTCCAGCGTGGAAATTCGAGCATTGCTTGGGTCCCGCGCGGCGCCATCCCCGGCGCCGCGGTTGTGCTTCGGAAAGGGAGTGGCTTACTTGGCCGAATCCAGGGTGCCGGTCGGCAGCACGCTACCGACAGCGCCCTTCTGCACGCGGATGCGCACGTTGTCGGCCACTTCGACGGTGATGAAGTGGTCGCCGATGTCGGTGACCTTGCCGGCGATGCCGCCGTTGGTCAGCACTTCATCGCCGCGCTTGATCTTCTCCAGCATGGCCTTGTGCTCCTTCTGCCGCTTCATCTGCGGGCGGATCATCAGGAAGTACATGATGGCGATCAGGATGATCGGGAACAGCAGCGTGGTCAGGCCCATGCCCTGCGGTTGGCCGCCGGCGGCCTGGGCGTGGGCGGCGGGAATCAGGAAAGCAAGCAGGTTCATCGTTGGTCCTTTGGTTGGGCGGCGCTCCCGTCCCTTGAGGGGCGGGGGTGTCGACCGCGGATCTGGGTCAGCCTTGAAGTATGCCACGGCCCCGGGCGTTCGTCCTTGGGCCGTTCGGCAGGGGGCGTCGGGGTTACAGCGGCGGGGCCACCGCTCCGCGTGCCGCGTAGAAGGACTCGCGGAAGGCCAGGAAGGTTCCCGCCTCAATCGCGGCACGGATGTCGGCCATGAGCTTTTCGTAATAGAACAGGTTGTGCAGGGTGCCCAGCATCGGCGCCAGCATCTCGTTGCAGCGGTCCAGGTGGCGCAGGTAGGACCGGGTGTAACCGCCGGTGCAGGCCACGCAGCCGCAGCCCGGCTCGATCGGGTCCATGTCCCGCGCGTACTGGGAATTGCGGATGCGAACGGTGCCGAACGAGGTGAAATAGTGGCCGTTGCGCGCATTACGGGTCGGCATCACGCAGTCGAACATGTCCACGCCGCGTGCCACGCCCTCGACCAGGTCCTCCGGCCGGCCCACGCCCATCAGGTAACGCGGGCGGTCGCCCGGCAGCTCAGGATCCAGGTGGTCGAGCATGGCGTTGCGCTCGTGCTCCGGCTCGCCCACGGCCAGGCCGCCGATGGCGTAGCCGTCGAAGCCGATCGCCTGCAGGGCGTCGGCCGACCGGCTGCGCAGGTCGGTGTGCACGCCCCCCTGGACGATGCCGAACAAGGCCGCGTCGTTGCCCAGCTCGTCATGCGCGTTGCGGCTGCGCTGGGCCCAGCGCAG
>NZ_JBHHMJ010000345.1:0-4759 GCF_042136455.1 Stenotrophomonas sp. 3diitr2024 | reverse complement strand
GCCGCTGGCCGGCAATCAGGATGTTCTGCCGGCCAGCGGCCGGCACTACCATCAACCCGCGTCGGGCAGGCGGAAGAACGCGCGGGCGGCCGCCGTGGCATTGGCCGCGGTCACCGCAACGTCCTCGCCACGGTCACGTGCCAGCTCTTCCACGATGTGCGACAGGAACATCGGCTCGTTGCGCCGGTCCTTCGGCATCGGCTTCAGCGTGCGCGGCAGCAGGTACGGCGCGTCGGTCTCGATCATCAGGCGGTTGGCCGGGATGTTCTTCACCAGTTCGCGCAGGTGCGCGCCACGGCGTTCGTCGCACAGCCAACCGGTGATGCCGATGTACCAGTCCTGGTCCAGGTAATCGAACAGCTCATCGCGTTCGCCGGTGAAGCAATGCACCACCGCCGGGCCGATGCGACCTTCGAAGTTCTTCATCTGTGCCATGAAGTCGGCATGCGCGTCGCGCTGGTGCAGGAACAGCGGCTTGCCGTTGTCCGCGGCCAGCTGCAGCTGGCGCTCGAACGCGCGGTGCTGCGCCGGGCGCGGCGAGAAGTCACGGAAGTAGTCCAGCCCGCACTCCCCCACCGCCACCACTTCCGGATGCGCGTGCAGCGCGCGCATCTCGGCATCGCATTCCTCGGTGTATTCCACCGCGTGGTGCGGGTGCACGCCGGCGGTGGCGTACAGGAAGCCGGGGTGCTGCTGGGCCAACTGCAGGGCCAACGGCGAGTGCTCGCGGCTGGCACCGGTGATGACCATCTGCACCACGCCGGCCTGGCGCGCGCGGTCCAGAACGGCATCGCGGTCGCGGTCGAAGGAGTCGTGGGTCAGGTTGGCGCCGATATCGATCAGGTGCATGGTCATCGCGGGGGAAAAGTGCCCGCGCATTGTACCTGCGCCCGCCGTGCCCCCTTATCCTTTGCACATGAACGCCTCGCTCTTCCCGATTTCCCAGCTGCTGCCGCAGATCCAGCAACACCTGGCCGCGCAGCAGCGACTGGTGCTGGAGGCCCCGCCCGGTGCCGGCAAGACCACCCAGGTGCCACTGGCACTGCTCGACGCACCGTGGCTGCAGGGCCGCAAGATCATCCTGCTGGAACCACGGCGGGTCGCCGCCCGCAGCGCCGCGCTGTTCATGGCGCGGCAGCTGGGCGAGGAGGTCGGTGGCACGGTCGGCTACCGCATCCGCTTCGAAAACAAGGTTTCGGCGCGCACGCGCATCGAGGTCGTCACCGAAGGCATCCTGACCCGCATGCTGCAGGACGACCCGATGCTGGAAGAGGTCGGTGCGATCCTGTTCGACGAATTCCACGAGCGCCATCTCAGCGGCGACCTCGGCCTGGCGCTGGCGCTGGATGTGCAGGCGCAGCTGCGCGATGACCTGCGCCTGGTGGTGATGTCGGCCACGCTGGACGGCGAGCGGCTGGCACGTTTTCTCGATGCGCCGCGGCTGAGCAGCGAGGGCCGCAGCTACCCGGTGGCGATCAGCCACTTCCCGGCGCGCCGCGATGAGGCGCTGGAACTGCAGGTGCGCCGCGCGGTGCAGCAGGCCCTGGCCGAGCACCCCGGTGACCTGCTGGTGTTCCTGCCCGGCCAGCGCGAGATCGCGCGGGTGCAGGCGGGCCTGCAGGAATCGCTCAATGGCGATGTCGAGGTCCTGGCGCTGCACGGTGAACTGCCCGTGGAACAACAGGCGCGCGTACTTCAGGTGGCCAGCGATGGCCGCCGGCGCGTGGTGCTGGCGACCAACGTCGCCGAGTCGTCGGTGACGTTGCCCGGCGTGCGCGTGGTGATCGACAGCGGCCAGGCACGCGAACCGCGCTACGACCCCAACAGTGGTTTCACCCGGCTGGACGTGGTGGCCATCGCGCAGGCATCGGCCGACCAGCGCGCGGGCCGCGCCGGCCGCGTCGCCGAGGGCGTGGCCTGGCGGCTGTGGCCACAGTCGCAGCGGCTGGAACCGCAGCGCCGCGCCGAAATCGACCAGGTGGAACTGGCCGGACTGGCACTGGAACTGGCGGCCTGGGGCAGCAGCGATCTGCGCTTCCTCGATCCGCCCCCGGCGGGTCCGATGGGCGCGGCGCGCGAACTGCTGCAGCGGCTCGGCGCCCTGTCCAGCAGTGGCGCGATCACCGAACTGGGCCGGCGTGTGCTGGCGCTGGGCACGCATCCACGGATGGCGGCGATGCTGCTGGCAGCGCCCGATGCCCGCGCCCAGGCGCTGGCTGCCGACCTGGCCGCGCTGCTGGAGGCGCGCGACCCGTTGCGCCAGGGCGGCGACGCCCTGGCGGCCCGCTGGCGCGCACTGGCCGCGTTCCGCAATGGCCGCACACCGGGCGATGCCAACCGCAGCGGGCTGGCCGCGATCGATGCCGCCGCCAAGCAGTGGCGTCGCCGCCTGCGCTGCGAAGCCACGCCGCCGGCCAGCATCGAGGCCCATGAGCTGGGCGACCTGCTCGCTCATGCCTTTCCCGATCGAATTGGCTTCCAGCATCCCAGCGATCCTCTGCGCTACCTGCTGGCCAATGGCCGCAGCGCGCGCCTGCACGAGCTGAGCGACCTGCGCGGTGAGCCGTGGCTGGTGGCCAGCGAACTGCGCTTCGAGGCGCGCGATGCACTGCTGCTGCGTGCCGCACCGGTGGACGAGGATCGGCTGCGCAAGGCGTGGCCGGATCGCTTCGTCACCGAAGACGTAGTGCGCTGGGACAGCGAGCGACGCGCCCTGGTGGCACTGCGCGAGACGCGTTTCGACCGCATCGTGCTGGACAGCCGCTCGGCCGGCCGGGTCGATCCGCAGCACGCCGCGCAGGCACTGACCGGCGCGGTAGCCGAACTCGGTCTGCAGGCGCTGCCGTGGACCGAGGGCCTGCGCCAGTGGCAGGCGCGCGTCGAGTCACTGCGGCGCTGGATGCCGGAGCTGGACCTGCCCGACTGCAGCGACGCGGCCCTGCTGGCCAACCTCACGCAGTGGCTGCAACCCGCGTTCGCCGGCAAGAGCCGCCTGGACGCGCTGGATGAGGCCAGTTTCGGCGAGGCACTGAAGTCGCCGCTGGAATGGTCACAACGGCAGCTGGTCGAGCGTAATGCGCCGACCCGCATCACCGTGCCGTCCGGGCTGGAGCGGCCGATCACCTACGCGTTGGACAGCGAGAGTGGTGATCCGCTGCCGCCGGTGCTGGCGGTGAAACTGCAGGAACTGTTCGGCCTGGCCGACACGCCGCGCATCGCCGATGGCCGCGTGCCGCTGACCCTGCACCTGCTCTCCCCCGGCGGCCGCCCGCTGCAGGTCACCCAGGACCTGCGCAACTTCTGGGAAAACACCTACGCCGAAGTGAAAAAGGAAATGAAGGGCCGTTACCCGCGCCATCCATGGCCGGATGATCCGTGGACAGCCACGGCCACGCACCGGGCAAAGCCGCGCGGAACCTGAGGGCGGGGGCGGATCCCATTGCATCGCAATGGGCTCACCGCGCCGGGGTCAGAGCCCTTTCCCAAAAGAAAGGGATCCGCCCCACCCTGCCTGATCCTGAATGGCTGCGGTAGAGTCACGCCACGTGCGTCCCCGGCTGACATACCGTTTACGGGCAACGCGCGACACTGGACTTCGACCCGAGGCAAAGGACCCCCGCATGAGCAAGCTGACCGTAATCACCGACCGCGCCCTGGAGCGCGCCCTGGAGCTGGCCCACACCGCCGGCGATGGCCTGAAGAGCGCCGGTGGCAGCCTGCGCAATGCGGACTGGATCAAGACCGGCGCCGCCATCGGCGCAGTGAAGACCGGCGGCAAGGCCGCGACCAAGTTCGTGCGCCGCAATCCGGCCGTGGCCGTGGCCGCTGCTGCGGTGGGTGTTGGCCTGCTCGGCTATGCGCTGTACCGCAAGCAGCAGAAGAAGAAGGCCGCCAATGGCCACGTGGTGAATGGGCAGGCGCAGCGCATCAGCGCGCGTGACCGCCGCAACGACACCGTCGTGGACGAGCACAGCGATATCGGCAGCGACGCGTGAGTGTGACCGACCGGGTCAGAGCCCTTCCTGCGGAAGGGATCTGACCCCGAGCCAGGGCCGGATGCCGCGAGGTATCCGGCCCTTTCTGTTTCAACCGATCTGCCGCCACTGCCCGGGCTGCAGGTCCTCCAGCCGGTACGGTCCCATCGACACCCGCACCAGTCGCAACGTCGGCAGGTTCACCGCTGCAGTCATCCGCCGCACCTGGCGGTTGCGGCCCTCGCGGATCGTGATCGCCAGCCAGCTGTCCGGCACGGTCTTGCGGAAACGTACCGGCGGATCGCGCGTCCACAGCGTCGGCGCCGGGTCGAGGCGCTCGATCTTCGCCGGCAGGGTCGGTCCATCGTTGAGCACAACGCCATCGCGCAGCTGTTGCAGCTGCTCGTCACCGGGCGTGCCTTCCACCTGCACCCAGTAGGTCTTGTCGGCCTTGTGCCTGGGGTCGGTGAGCTTGTGCGCCAGCGTGCCGTTGTCGGTCAGCAGCAGCAGGCCCTCGCTGTCATGGTCCAGGCGGCCGGCGGCATACACGCGCGGCGGCAGGCCGAACCCGGCCAGGGTCGGCCGCGGCGGCACGCTGCGGTCGGTGAACTGGCAGAGCACGTTGAAGGGCTTGTTGAAGGCGATCAGCATTGCAGGCACGGCGGGCGGCGGGTAAGGCATTGTCCCACGCCGCGCCACGCGCCACGTCCCTGTAGAGCCGAGCCCATGCTCGGCTGCTGTTGTTCCCTGTCGCGCTGCGCGCGATGAGCCGAGCGTGGGCTCGG